>NZ_SDKK01000005.1:0-44201 GCF_008107625.1 Zoogloea oleivorans | reverse complement strand
CGGCGGGCCATCCTGATGCTGCAGACCCGCGCCGCCGGCTCCGACACCGACGCCCAGGCGGCCGCCATCGCCCGCATCCACGCCGACTTTGCCGAACTGCCCAAGGCCAGCCCGGACGCCCGCCTGCTGCTCTCCGGCGCCGCGGTGTTCGCGGTCAACTCCCGCGCGGCCATCGAATCCGAAGCGGTGCGCCTCACCACCATCAGCACCGCCGCGGTGATCTGCCTGCTGCTGCTGATCTACCGCTCGGTCACCGCCGTGGTCCTCGGCCTGCTGCCGGTAGCCACCGGGGCGCTGGCCGGCATCGCCGCCGTGGCCCTCGGCTTCGGCTCGGTGCATGGTCTCACCATCGGCTTCGGTACCACCCTCATCGGCGAAGCGGTGGACTACACCATCTACTACTTCGTCCAGTCCGACGGCGAAGACGGCGAAGGCCGCTGGATGGAACGCTTCTGGCCGACCATCCGGCTCGGTGTGCTGACCTCCGTGTTCGGCTTTGCGTCCCTGCTCTTCTCCGGCTTTCCGGGGCTCGCCCAGCTCGGCCTGTACTCCATCGCCGGCCTCGTCACCGCGGCCGCAGTCACCCGCTTCGTCTTGCCCCACCTGCGCCCGGCCAGCTTCCACATCCGCGACATCGCCCCCCTCGGCCGGGCGATGGCCGGCTTCTGGGGCCAACTGTCCCGGCTGCGCCTGGCCATCCCCCTGCTCGCCATCGCCGCCAGCGTCGTTCTGGTCACCCACCGGGACCAGATCTGGAGCAGCGGCCTGTCCGGCCTCAGCCCCGTCTCCAGCGCCGACCAGGCCCTCGACCAGAGCCTGCGCGCCGACCTCGGCGCGCCCGACCTGCGCTACCTGGTGGTTCTCAAGGCCGCCAACCGGGAAGCCGCCCTGCTCGCCGCCGAACAGGCCGGCATGCGCCTCACCACGCTGGTCGAAGCAGGCGCCCTCGGCGGCTTCGAGAGCCCCGCCCGCTTCCTGCCCAGCGAAGCCACCCAGCGCGCCCGCCAGCAATCCCTTCCCGCGCGCGACGAACTCGCCCGCCGCCTCGACACCGCCCTGGACGGCTTGCCCCTGCGGGCCGCCAAGCTCGGCGCCTTCCTCGACGACGTGGACGCGGCCCGCCGCCAGCCCCTGCTGACGCCCGAATCCCTGCGCGGCTCGACCCTCGCCCTGGCGGTCGACTCCCTGCTGCTCGAACGCCCGCAGGGCTGGACGGTGCTGATGCCGCTGCGCGCCCCGGCCGGCGACACGCCCCTCGATCCAGCCCGCATCCAGGCCGCACTGCAGGGCAGCGGTGCCCTCTTCGTGGACATTTTCGGCGAATCCAACCACCTCTATCAGGCCTACCTGGACGAAGCCATCCTGCTGTCCCTGGCCGGCTGCCTGGCCATCGTGCTGCTCATGGCGGTGACCCTGCGCCAGCCCGGGCGCCTGATCCGGGTACTGATCCCGCTGGTCGCCACCGAGCTGATCGTGATGGCCGGCCTGGCCCTCACCGGCCAGCGCCTGACCCTGCTGCACCTGATCGGCATGCTGCTGATTGTCGCCGTCGGCTCCAACTACGCCCTGTTCTTCGACCGGGCCGACAGCAATCCGGGGGATGACCCGCGCACCCTCGCCTCACTGCTCCTCGCCAACCTGGCCACGGTCATCGGCTTTGGCGCCCTGGCCTTCTCGCCGGTACCGGTGCTCAAGGCCATCGGCATCACCGTCGGCCCCGGCGCCGTGCTCACCCTGATGATCTCCGCCATGCTGGCGCGCAAGAACAAGCACTGACATGGCCCGCTGGCAACCCAGTCCCTTCCTGCGCGCCAGTGCCGTGATCCACGCCGGGGCCGGAGCCGGCCTGCTCCTCGCCCCCGCTCACTGGCCACTGGCCGTCGGCGCGCTGGCCGCCAACCACGTCGTACTCACGCTGGCCGGCCTGCTGCCCCGCAATGGTCTGCTCGGCCCCAACATCACCCGCCTGCCGGCGGACGCCGCCGCCCGCGGCGAGATCGTCCTGAGCATCGACGACGGCCCCGACCCTGCAGTCACCCCCCGCGTGCTCGACCAACTGGACGCCGCCAAGGCCCGCGCCACCTTCTTCTGCATCGGCCGCCGGGCCGCCGCCCACCCGGCCCTGGCGCGCGAGATCATCGCCCGCGGCCACACCATCGAGAACCACAGCGAGCACCACTGGAAGCGCTTCTCGACCTTCGGGCCACGCCGCATGGCGCAGGAAATCAGCGCCGCCCAGGACACCCTGGCCCAGATCACCGGTCACGCACCGCGCTACTTCCGCCCCCCGGCCGGCCTGCGCAATCCCTTCCTCGACCCGGTGCTGGCGCGCCTCGAGCTGCGCCTCGCCACCTGGACCCGCCGCGCCTACGACACCCGCGTCGGCGACCCGCAACGGGTACTCGAGCGCCTCGCCAATGGGCTGACCGGGGGCGACATCCTGCTCCTCCACGACGGCAACGCCGCCCGCAGCCCGGCCGGCCAAGCGGTGATCCTCGACGTGCTGCCGCGCCTGCTGGCACGCATCCACGCCGCCGGCCTGCACCCTGTCACACTGTGAGCGCCACATTTCACAAACGGCTGGTCACGGAAGCCAGCGCGCCCTACCGTTCCGCCAGCCCGTGGGCCTGGCACTTCGCCCGCGGCAAGCTCGGCGCCGACCTGCTCTTCACCGCTCTCCTCGACCCCGGCCTGCTCCCCGCCCGGGGCCGCTACCTGGACCTCGGTTGCGGCCAGGGCCTGCTCGCCGCCTGGCTCCTCGCCGCCGCCCGCCTCCACGACCGGGGCCAATGGCCGGCCGACCTGCCGCCGCCCCCGCGCCTCGCCGACTACCAGGGCGTGGAACTCCTCGCCGCTGCCGTCCGGCGCGCCCGTACCGCCTTCACCGACAGCCCGGCCCCCATCCGGGTGAACAGCGGCGACATGTGCACCGCGCCCCTGCCCGCCGCCGACGTGGTCAGCCTGATCGACGTCCTCCACTACATTCCGGCAGACCGGCAGGAAGCCCTGCTGCGCCGCATCCGCGACAGCCTCGGCAGCGACGGACGCCTGCTCCTGCGGGTCGGCGATGCCGCGGCCGGCCTGCCCTACCGGCTCTCCCGCCTGACCGACAGCCTGGTGGTCCTTGCCCATTGCGGGCGTTTCCCGCGACTCCACGGGCGCCCCCTCGACGCCTGGCTGACCCTGCTGCAGAACATCGGTTTCCGCACCGAAACCCGCCCCATGGGCAGCGCCGGTTTCGCCAACACCCTGATCCTCGCCCAAGTGGCCTGAGCGCACTCGTCCCCGTGCCATGAGGGAGGGGCCGCTCTGCTAAACTCGCGCCACTCTTTCTGCACCTCGAACCGTGACACCACTGCACCTCGCCCGCCATACCGTGGTCACCTGCGTCGGCGACGGGCTGGCTCCCCTTCGGGCCGCCCTGCGCACCGGTACCGGCGGCCTGACGCCCTGCCGCTTCGACGGCGTTGCCCTCGACACCTGGATCGGTGAAGTCGCCGGCCTCGACGGCACGGCGCTGCCGGCAGCCCTGGCCGACTACGACTGTCGCAACAACCGCCTGGCCCGCCGCGGCCTGGAAAGCGACGGCTTCGACGCGACCGTGCGGGCCGCCATCGCCCGCCACGGCGTCAGACGCGTCGGCGTGATCCTCGGCACCAGCACCTCCGGCATCCTCGCCACCGAAACCGCCTATCGCCAGCGGGATCCGCTCAGCGGCGCACTGCCGGCCAGTTTCATCTATCGGGGCACCCACAACACCTATTCCCTGGCCGCCTTCGTGCGCGACTGGTTCGGCCTGGAAGGGCCGGCCGGCGTGGTGTCCACCGCCTGCTCCTCGTCGGCCAAGGTCCATGCCGCGGCGGCCCGCATGATCCACGCCGGCCTCATCGACGCGGCCATCGTCGGCGGCGTCGACAGCCTGTGCCTGACCACCCTGCACGGCTTCGCCTCGCTGGAACTGACCTCCCCGGAGCCCTGCCGCCCCTACGACGCAGCCCGCAAGGGCATCTCCATCGGCGAAGCCGCCGCCTTCGCCCTCCTCGAACGCCCGCCCGCCAGCCTCGACGCCGACGCGGTACTGCTCCTGGGCTGCGGCGAATCCAGCGACGCCTACCACATGTCCTCGCCCCACCCGGAAGGGCGCGGCGCCCGCCAGGCCATGGAAGCCGCACTGGCCGATGCCGGCCTCACCGCGGATGACATCGACTACATCAACCTCCACGGCACCGCCACGCCCAACAACGACGCCGCCGAGGGCTGCGCCGTCGCGGCACTGTTCGGCACCCGGGTACCGGGCAGCTCCACCAAGGGCATCACCGGCCACACCCTCGGCGCTGCCGGCGCACTCGAAGCCAGCGTCTGCGCCCTGGCCCTCGCCGAGGGCTTCCTGCCCGGCAGCGTCAATACCCGCACGCTCGATCCGGGCATTCCCATCGACTACCTGCTGAGCACCCGCGAGGCCCCCCTCCGCCACGCCATGAGCAACTCCTTCGGTTTCGGCGGCAGCAACTGCAGCCTGGTGTTCGGGAGAGCCGGATGAGCGCCCCGCACAGTCTCTCCGCATGGATCGAAGGCGTCGGCCTGATCGCCCCCGGCATGCCCGACTGGGCCGCCGGCGCAGCCGTCCTGACCGGCCGCGCGCCCTTTCAAAATGCCCCCAGCGTGCTCCCCGCCCCGCTGCTGCTGCCCCCCGCCGAACGCCGCCGGGCCAGCCGGGTGGTGCGCGTGGCCCTGGCCAGCGGCCTTGCCGCGCTGGAACATGCCGGCATCGAGGCCACCACCGTGCCGGCGATCTTCTCCGCCTCCACCGCCGACGGCCACAACTGCCACGCCCTGTGCGAAACCCTGGCCTCCGATGACCACCGGGTCTCGCCGACGCGCTTCCACAACTCCCTGCACAACACCCCGGCCGGCTACTGGAGCATCGCCACCGGCGCCATGTGCGCCAGCCAGTCCCTGTGCGCCTACGACGGCAGCTTTTCGGCCGGCCTGCTCGAAGCCCTGGTGCAGGCCATCACCAGCCAGACACCGACCCTGCTGGTGGCCTACGACGCGGAATACCCCGAGCCCCTGTTCGCCGTCCGGCCGATTCCCGACGCCGCCGGCATCGGCCTCGTCCTCAGCCCGGTGCAGACACCGCGCAGCCTCGCGCGCATCGCCATCGCACTGACCGACACCCCGCCCGACCCCCTCGCCGAGCCGACCCTCGACACCCTGCGCACGGCCATTCCGGCCCTGCGCGGCCTGCCCCTGCTCGGCCTGCTGGCCGCTGGCGGCCCCGGCTGCGTCGCGCTGGAATACCTCGCCCCCCTCAGCCTCAGCGTAAGCCTCGACCCATGCTAGACCGCACCGCCATTGCCGCCCGCATTCCCCACCAGGGCGACATGTGCCTGCTCGACACGGTGCGCGACTGGAACGCCTCGACCATCCAGTGCACCGCCAGCAGCCATCGCCGCGCCGACAACCCGCTGCGCGACGCCGAACGCCTCGGCATTGCCGCCGGCATCGAGTACGCCGCCCAGGCCATGGCCCTGCATGGCGGCCTGCTCGCCGACGACGGCCAGCCGCCCCGCCAGGGCTACCTGGCCAGCGTGCGCAGCGTCAACTTCCACACCCTGCGCCTGGACGATCAGCCCGCCGACCTGCTGGTCGAGGCCGAACGCCTGTCCGGCGATGCCAACCAGGTGCTCTACCGCTTCGCGGTATCCGCCGCCGGGCAGCCGCTGCTCGACGGCCGCGCCGCGGTGATCCTCGACGCCGGGGCGCTGGCATGAGGCGCGCCCTCGTCACCGGGGCCAGCGGCGGCATCGGCGCCGCCATCGCCCGTCAGCTCGCCGCCGACGGCCATCACGTGCTGGTGCACGCCAACCGCAACCCGGACAAGGCCGCCGCGGTCGTTGCCGACATCCGCGCCGCCGGCGGCGCCGCCGAAGCCGTGACCTTCGACATCACCGATGCCGCCGCCACCGGCGCGGCGCTGGACGCCATCCTCGCCGGCGGCCCGGTGCACATCCTGGTCAACAACGCCGGCGTGCACGCCGACGCTGTCTTTCCGGGCATGGGGCCGGACAAGTGGCAGCAGGTCATGGACGTGAACCTCAACGGCTTCTACAACGTCACCCAGCCCCTGACCATGCCGATGATCCGCGGCCGCTGGGGGCGCATCATCACCATCACCTCGGTGGCCGGCCTGGTCGGCAACCGCGGGCAGGTCAATTACGCCGCCGCCAAGGGCGCCCTGCATGCGGCCACCAAATCGCTGGCCCTCGAACTGGCCAGCCGCGGCATCACCGTCAATGCGGTAGCCCCGGGCATCATCGCCACCGACATGATCGAGGGCAGTTTCGATCAGGCCGCCATCGACCGCATCGTGCCGATGAAGCGCGCCGGCAAACCCGAAGAAGTCGCCGACCTGGTGTCCTTCCTGGCCTCCGGGCGAGCCACCTACATCACGGGTCAGGTCATCTCGGTCAACGGCGGCATGATCTGAGCCGGTGAGTACCACCAACCACCTGGTCAGCGCCGTCTCGGTGCACAAGGCCGAAGCCGTCCTGTTCTTCACCCTGCTCCAGCTCACCGTGATCGTGCTGGCCGCGCGCCTCGGAGGCGAGCTGGCCAAGCGCCTGGGGCAATCGCCGGCGGTCGGCGAGATCATCGTCGGCATCCTCCTCGGGCCGTCCCTGTTCGGCCTGCTGGCCCCGGACGTGTTCGACTACGTATTCCGCTCGGCGCCGGCGGAACCCATGCAGGTGCTGTCCCAGATCGGCCTGATCCTGCTGATGTTCCAGATTGGCATCGAGTTCGACTTCTCCCACCTGCGCGAGCGGGAAAACCGCCAGGCGGTGACCCGCGTGGCCATCGCCGGCCTGGCCCTGCCCTTCGCCCTCGGGCTGTCATTCGGCTACCTGTCGGCGCCGGAACTCTCGCCGCATGCCGACCAGTTCGGCTCCGGACTGTTCATCGCCACCGCCTTCTCGATCACCGCCCTGCCCATCCTCGGGCGGATCATGATCGAGTTCCAACTGACCCGGCACCCCATCGGCGTCATCGCCATCAGCGCCGCCGCCATCAACGACGTGGTCGGCTGGCTGCTCCTGGCGCTTGTCACCACCCTCACCCTGTCCAATTTCGACGCCACCGCCTTTGCCGGCAAGGTCGCCCTGGTGGGGCTGTTCATGGGGGTCTGCTGGTTCGTGGTGCGCCCGCTGGCCAAGCAGGCGGTACGCCGCACCCGCCACCACGGGCACCTCTCGCCACACCTGATGGGCATCCTGCTGGCAGCCATCTTCGTGTGCGCGATGACCACCTACAAACTGGGCATCTTCGCCATCTTTGGCGGTTTTGTGATGGGCGTGCTGGTGCACGACGAACCCGAACTGGTGGAGGCCTGGAAGGAACGCATCGGCCACTTCGTGATGGTCTTCTTCCTGCCGATCTTCTTCACCTACACCGGCCTGCGCACCAACATCGGCGGCCTCGACACCCCGGCCCTGTGGGGCTGGTGCCTCCTCGTCACCGTGCTCGCCAGCATCGGCAAGTTCGGCGGCACCTACCTGGCGGCGCGCAGCTGCGGGCTCAAGCACGCCGAAGCCAGCGTGCTCGGCATCATGATGAACACCCGCGCGCTGATGGAACTGATCGTCATCAACGTCGGCTACGACCTGGGGGTGATCTCCCAGCACGTGTTCACGATGCTGGTCCTGATGGCGATTGTCAGCACCGTGGTGACAACGCCGGGGCTGCGGCGCTGGCTGCCGAAGATGGGCCACCTGGTGCCCGGGCAGCGCTAGGCATGGCGGAATCAATATCCGCCGCCATCGATTAAATATCCCTGACCATCAAAACATCCCCGCCAGGCATCGAATTTTCCACGCCCGCCATTGATCTTTCAGTCTCCGTCGATAATTTATCCATCCGGGGTGGAGATAAATCATCGGCGGGGATGGATTAAATATCGAAATTCATCCTTTTATTCCCCTCCCGGATTATTTAATCCCTCTCCGGGGATATTAAATCCATGATCGGCATGGAAAGAAGGACGACGGACATCCGAAGAAGGCTGCGGCGGCATCCCTCTACCCCCGCAGCTTCCTCACCACCAGCCCCGGCAGTCGCAGGATGAAGCCGATGACCAGCCGGGTGTGCATCCAGGTCAGCAGCTTGTTGTCGCGGAAGTAGCGGAAGTGGGACACGCCGCCTTCGTCGGCCCTGAAGTAACGCACCGGGGCCGGCAGGTTGATCGGCCGCACGCCGGCCCAGGCCAGGCGCACCACGGCTTCCGGGTCGAAGTCGAAACGGCGCATCCAGCGCTGGCGGCTCATGATCCTTTCCAGCGGGGCCACCGGATAGACGCGAAAACCGAACAGGGAATCGCCGATGCCCATCCACAGGGTTTCCAGGTTGGCCCACCAGTTGGACACCTCCCGGCCCTTCACCCGCAAGGCCGGCGCGGCGGCATCGAAAACCGGTTTGCCGAGCACCATGCAGCCCGGGTTGCGGGCCGATACAGCCATGAACTCGGGGATGCACGGGGCCGGGTGCTGGCCGTCCGAATCCATCGTCAGCACATGGGTGAAGCCTGCCGCGGCGGCGGCGCGCAGGCCTTCGAGCACGGCGGCGCCCTTGCCCTGGTTTTCCGGCAGCACGATCACCCGGATGCCCGGGTCGGCCGCGGCCATGGCCTGCAGGCGTGCCGGGCTGCCGTCGGTGCTGCCGTCCACCACGAGCCACACAGGGTTCCAGTAACGGCGGGCTTCGCGCACGGTTTCGTCCACCTTGGGGCCGGGGTTGTAGCTGGGAATCAGGACCAGATGGGTGGTGGATGCCTTGATCATGATGCTGCGCTTTCGCAGTTTGGGTTGCCGGGGGGCGCCGGGCCGTCGGCGCTGGTGGACATCTCCCGACGGAAGTAGTCCTCCAGCTCCCCGGTGAAGTTGCGGATATGGGCCGGGGCCTCGAAACGGCGCCCCAGGCGAATGCGGAAGCGCAGCGGCAGTTCCGGCTTGCGAAACAGGGGCCAGGCCTTGCCCAGGTAGGGCGAGCTGAATTCGATGATCAGCGCCTGCAGGGGCACCCGGGCGTTGCTGGCAATCAGGCCGGCGGCGTTGGTGCACGCATCGACCGGAAAATGCAGCGTGCGCGAGCCTTCCGGAAAGATCACCAGGTGCGCCCCCTGCTGCAGTGCGGCGCGGGCCCGCCGGACCATGCTCACCGGCGCGTCGTTGCGGATGTAGCGGGCCAGCCGGGCCGCCGCCCCGAGGAGGATGTTGTCCATCAGCGACGCCTTCATCACGCAGACCGCGTTGGGCAGGCGGGAAACGATCATCACCACATCGAGCAGCGAGGGGTGGTTGGCAACCAGGATCAGGGGCTGGTCGCGACGCAGGGAGTCCAGCGCCGAGAGGTCGAAGCGACAGGCGCAGAAAAGGGTCAGGAAGTGCAGGTACAGGCGGAAACCGACCATGATCGCCACGCGCCCGATAAAACGCCCGGCCCGCGGCGGCAACACGGCACCCAGCAGCGCCCAGGGCAGCCAGCCCAGGCACAGCAGGGCCAGCGCACCGAGCCCCAGCACCATGGCGACGTATTCGTAGGCGGTCCACACCGCGCGCCCCAGGCGCGACACAAGGCTAGTCATCGACCGTCACACGCTGACTCGATTCACCGAAAACCCACGCCACCGCCACCCCGGCAGCCAGGTAATGGCTGCGCGACACCAGCGGGCTGTTCTCGAAGGCGGCGCCCTGCAGGGCGTCGTAGCGCGCGTAGCCACCGACCCAGTAGCCGGGATAGCGCTTCGACAGGGACACCAGGAACTGGCTGCCGCTGTAGCCGCCGTCCGCCGCATAGGCGGGGCGGGCAGGCGTGGCATGGGCCGGTGTCACTTCATAAAAATAGGCGTGCTGGCGCCGGCTGGCAAACAGCGGGCCGCTGCGCAGGCCGAGGTTCCAGCCGGGCAGCGCGGCCATGTCGGTGATGTCCAGGTTGAGGGCCGGCGAGAACACCCAGCCCTCCTGGCGCGGCGGGCCGCTCAGGGTGAAGGCGCTGCGCAGGGGCAGGATCAGCTTGAGGGAACGCGCGTGGCTGTCGCTACGCCACAGGGTGAGGTCGAGCTGCGGACCGATCTCGGCGGTGGCGTCGAGGTCCGGCATGCCGGACCGCGCACCGCTGCGATCGCTGCCCACCGGCGGGGAGGCCGCCAGGCTGATGCCCAGATCGATCCGGTCGCTGTCGAACAGCACCCCGCGAACACCGTGCCGGTCGGCCCGCAGGAAACGGCCGTGATAGGTGAAGTAAGGCACCGGCAAGACGTAGTTGCGCGTCTCGTCGGCACCGCGCCAGGCCGGCAGGCTGAGGACACCGACGCCGGCACCGACCTCCCACAGAGGCTTGTCGGTAGCCGCCACGGCGGGCGCGGCCAGCAGCGGAGCGAGGATCAGGAAGGCACAGCAGAGACGCGAAAGGCGCATGGCGGACTCAGACAAACAGGTGACAGGCCTGGGCTTCGAGCTCGACGAGGAGATCGGCCCGGCACACGTCGGCATGGACATAAACGATGGGGGCCTCGGCCCCCAGGGCCCGGACCAGTTCGGCCTGCACGGCCGCCAGGTGTTCCGGGTGGCGTACATAGGCGCGACCGCTCAACGCGTCGAGCCGGTAGGCCGGACCGGTGCTGACCCGGCTGGCTTCGGCAAGCAGCGCCTCCAGGTTGGCAACGATCTCGCGGGTCTGGGCGGCCGGGTCGCCGTGATGCACGGTGAGGTGCCCGACGATGCTGGCGGTGCCCGACACGAACAGCCATTCCTGCCCCGGCAACCGTGCCAGGGCCGCCCGCGAAAAGGTCGGGCTGCGCGGGCCGTAGTCGGCCGGATAACGGTAGGCGCTGAGCTGGCGGGGGTTCTCCAGCGGGATGCACGGCGCCCGGGCGGCGAGGAAGGCGATGCTCAGGGGGCCACCAGCCACACCCAGCGCACTGGCTGCCGGAATGGTGCAGCCCTGCAGACGATCGGCATTGGCGAAGGCCTGATGACGCCCGATGTTGAACTGGCGGTAGCGCTCCAGGCCGGCGGTCGTGCCGTTGATGTCGTCGAGGTAGTTCCAGACCCGCCACAGGTGGGGATAGCCCTCCTCGGCGAGGACCCGGAACAGGCTCTCGTAGGCCTGCTGACTGGCCCGTTGCAGGGGCGTGGCCCCGGCATCACCGGCGCAATCGCCCTCCGCAAGGGTGATCACGCCGAACAGCAGGTGCGCATCGCAACGGAAATGCACGTCATGGGCAAACCCCTCACGGCCGGCAAGGGCGCCGAACCAGGCCTCGGCGGGCCCGGCACCACCACGGCCAAGCTGCGCCGCAACGATGTGCTGAAAGGGCAGCCCGGTCGTGCCGAAGCCGGCAGGTGCGTCGCGGCCAACCCAGGAAACCCCGAGCAGGGCCGGATCGTCCCGGCTGCCGGCCAACTCGGAAACAGACAGGATGCGATGCAGGCGAGCGTCCTCGTGCCTCACCGGCCGACACCCAGCCCGGTCTCGTCCACCGGCTTGATGTTCACCCGCCGCCGCTGCCAGCCCGCCAGCGACTGACGGAAATTGCCGATGAAGGAGAGGTAGTAGATCACCTTGAAGATGCGCAGGCCGGTCCAGATCGGGGTCTTGCCGAAGATATCGCCGGCCAGCACGGAGAGCAGCGCCTCCTTGACCCGGAAGATGTTGCGCGGCGCCATGAAGATGTCGCGCATGGTCGGGTTGGTGATCCGGTAGATGAACCACGAAAAGGCCTTCGGGCCATGCTTCATGACGTGGTCGAACTGCTTGAGCGCCGCTGCCGCCTCGCGTGGCCGGGACAGGCAGGCATCAATGGCCTTGGCGCCTTCGAAGCCGCTGTTCATGGCCAGCATCACACCGGACGAGAACACCGGGTCGATAAAGGCGTAGGCGTCGCCCAGCAGCAGGTAGTTGCTCCCGTGGTTGCGCTCGGACACATAGGAGAAGTTGCCAGTGGCCTCCGCCTCAGTGACCATTTTTGCGCCCTTCAAACGCTCGGCCAGCGGCGGACAGGTGGCGATGGTGTCGCTGAGGAACTGCCCCAGGCTGCGGCCGGCGCGGGTTTTCATGTAATAGGGCCACACGGTGGCGCCAACACTGGTGGAGCCGTCGGATAGCGGAATGAACCAGAACCAGCCGTGCTCGAACCAGAAGATGGTGATGTCGCCCTCCGCCTGGCCTTCCTTGCGCTCCGCGCCGCTGAAGTGGGCGTACATGGCCGAGCTGTTGTGACGCGGATTCTTGTGCTTGATCTGGAAGCGATTGGCCAGAAACGTGTCGCGCCCCGAGGCATCCACCACGAAGCGGGCCTTCCAGCCGGCTTCGCGACCGTCGTCGTGTTCGGCGCGGATGATCACGCCCTGATCGTCAGGGAGAAAGTCCACCGTCTTGACCTTGCAGCCCTCGATCACCTCGACGCCCTTGCGGGCCGCATTGCGGATCAGGATGTG
This sequence comes from Zoogloea oleivorans, assembly GCF_008107625.1. Classification (GTDB taxonomy): domain Bacteria; phylum Pseudomonadota; class Gammaproteobacteria; order Burkholderiales; family Rhodocyclaceae; genus Zoogloea; species Zoogloea oleivorans. The sequence continues at coordinate 31,710 of NZ_SDKK01000005.1, read as the reverse complement.
GTCGAAGTCGGCCCGCTTGACCTGGTAGGCATGCGGCATGGACTTGTCCCAGGCATCGGCGAACTGGAAGGCCTGGCCATGCGCGTGCCAGGGAGAAACGAACTCGGCACCCCATTTTTCCATTCCGATGGCCCGCACCTCGTCGGCCACCCCGAGTTGCTCCAGCAAGGGCAGATTGGCCGGCAGCAGGGATTCGCCGATATGGAAACGTGGATGGTGGGCCTTCTCCAGCAGAACGACGCGATAACCCTTTTGGGCCAGCAAGGGCGCGACGGCGCTGCCGGCGGGACCACCGCCGATCACCAGCACATCGCATTCGGTCAGGGAGTCCTGTTGCGGCCGACCATTCATTCTGCACTTCCTCGAAACAACGATTTGCGCCCGGGCCACAGCCCGCGCGGTTTATACCCCAATACCGGGCCTGCCGTCTTCAACCCGGGCGACAAAACGGCCACCACCAGGGCCAGGGCTGCGCCCGCCAGCACGTCCAGCATGACATGCTGCTTGGTGACCAGCGTGGAAAAAACGATCAGCCCGCACCACAGCCAGTTGGCGCGCCGCAGCCCGCGTCCGGCCCCCATGTCACGCAAGTCCTGGTTCAGCCAGAGAGCCGAATACAGGGCCGTGGCCACGTGCAGGGACGGACACGCATTGCCGCCGGCATCAATGCCCTTCAGGAGCGCATAGCCGGGATAGAGTCCCCAGTCCACATTGGCTGGCGGTACGGCCGTCGGCCAGAAAATGAAGAACAGGATTCCCGCCAGGCACAGGCTGCCGATGTGCCAGCCATAACTGAACAGACGCGCCCGGCTGGGCGCCAGGGCGGGAGGCAGGGACACATAGAACCACAGGGAGGCGTAGGCAACCAGCGACCAGGGCTGAAAGCCCAATACCCGATCGACCCAGGTGAGCGGCATCACGATCACCGGAAACAGGGGCTGCTTGAGCAGATGCAGGTAGGCCGTGAAGAACGTCACCATGAAAAGGCTGGTCCCTGCAGCCTTGAGCCACCACAAGTGGCGCAGACGGGCCAGCACCTCCGCACCGACCGGACGTGCGGCGGGGCCAGCCGGCGCATCCGGAGAAGCCGGCTCATGCAAGCGCAAGACGCGTGATTCAGACAAAAGAACTCCCGAAGGACGTGACATATCCTGAACCCCCTATGTTACGCCGCCCCACTCGCCGGGCCGTGGGCGTGCCCCTGATGCAGACCGAGGGGTGATGGACTGCAGGCGCCGGGCGGCACCGCCTCTCCACTGTGCCCCCGCCCCCGGCAAGAACTGGCCGAAAACCTGTAACAGCCACAGCGATTTTGTAAGCAAACCCTCCCGTCCCCCGACAGATCTGCAACCTCTTTGCCATCAGGGTATCCAATCATTGAGTTGCCCGCCGCCGGCAACTACGCTTGCCTTGCAAGACCTCGGCGGCACGGCCCACAAGGCCTGACCCGCGAGCGCATCGAAAACACAATTTTTGCGAGGAATCCGTCATGGCCGAGCAGGATCCTGTCCGCGCGCTAGCAGTGCCCAATCCCTCCAGCGCGCTTCTCGACGACAAATACACCACCCATTCCGGACGCGTTTACCTGACCGGTTACCAGGCGCTGGTGCGCCTGCTGCTGATCCAGCGCGACCGCGACCGGGCCACCGGGCTCAACACCGCCGGCTTCGTCTCGGGCTATCGCGGCTCGCCGCTGGGCGGCCTCGACCAGACCCTGTGGAAGGCGCAAAAGCACCTGGCCAGCCACGACATCGTCTTCCAGCCCGGCATCAACGAGGACATGGCCGCCACCGCCGTGTGGGGCAGCCAGCAGGTGTCCCTGTCGGCCAAGGCCCGCGTGCAGGGCGTGTTTGCCATGTGGTACGGCAAGGGGCCGGGGGTGGACCGCTGCGGCGACGTGTTCCGCCACGCCAACGCGGCCGGCAGCTCGCAATACGGCGGCGTGCTGGTGATCGCCGGCGACGACCACGCCGCCAAGTCGTCCACGCTGCCGCACCAGACCGACCACTTCTTCAAGTCGATGATGATGCCGGTACTGGCCCCGGCCGGCGTGCAGGAATATCTCGACTTCGGCGTGCACGGCTGGGCCTTGTCACGCTATTCGGGCTGCTGGGTGGCCTTCAAGGCGCTGGCCGACACGGTCGAAACCTCGGCGTCGGTGGATGTGGACCCGCTGCGCGTCACCACCAAGATTCCCGCCGACTTCGCCCTGCCGCCCGACGGCCTCAACATCCGCTGGCCCGACCCGCCGCTGGTGCAGGAAAAACGCCTGCTTCACGCCAAGCTCTACGCGGCCCTCGCCTACTGCCGCGCCAACGGCCTCAACCGGATCGTCATCGACGCACCGCAGCCGCGCCTGGGCATCATCACCAGCGGCAAGAGCTACCTCGATGTGCGCCAGGCCTTTGACGACCTGGGCATCGACGAGCAGCTGGCCGCCGAGATCGGCATCCGCCTCTACAAGGTGGGCATGGTGTGGCCGCTGGAAGCCGAGGGCGTGCGCCACTTCGCCGAGGGGCTGGAGGAAATCCTGGTCATCGAGGAGAAGCGCCAGCTCATCGAATACCAGCTGAAGGAAGAACTCTACAACTGGCGTGAAGACGTGCGCCCGCGCGTCGTCGGCAAGTTCGACGAAAAAGGCGAGTGGTCGATGCAGAGCACCCTCGGGCTGGACGGCCGCATCACCGTGGACCACGGCGAATGGCTGCTACCCGCCGCCGGCGAGCTGACCCCGGCGATGATCGCCCGGGTGATCGCCGCGCGCATCGACCGCTTCTTCACCTCCGAACACATCCAGACGCGCCTCGCCTTCCTCGAAGCCAAGGAGGCCACCCTCGGCCGCCGCGTCTTCGCCATCGACCGGGTGCCCACCTTCTGCCCCGGCTGCCCGCACAACACCTCCACCGTGGTGCCCGACGGCAGCCGCGCGATGGCCGGCATCGGCTGCCATTACATGGCCACCTTCATGCCCGACCGCAAGACCACCACCTTCACCCACATGGGCGGTGAAGGCGTGCCGTGGGTCGGCCAGGCGCCCTTCCTCGACGAACCGCACCTCTTCGCCAACCTTGGCGACGGCACCTATTTCCACTCGGGCCTGCTGGCCATCCGGCAAGCCGTGGCAGCGTTCAACAAGCCGGGCGCCAGCAGCGGCATCACCTACAAGATTCTCTTCAACGACGCCGTCGCGATGACCGGTGGCCAGCCGGTGGATGGCGACCTCACCGTGCCCAAGCTGCTGCGCCAGCTGCAGGGCGAAGGGGTGAACAACATCGTCCTCGTCACCGACGGCACCGACCGGGCCTGGCATGTGGCCGACATTCCCCACGGCATTCCGATCCGCCACCGGGACGAACTCGACGTGATCCAGCGCGAACTGCGCAAGGTGGCCGGCGTGTCGGCCCTCGTTTTCGACCAGACCTGTGCCGCCGAAAAGCGCCGCCGCCGCAAACGCGGCACCTACCCCGACCCGCAAACCCGCGTCTTCATCAACGAGGCGGTGTGCGAAGGCTGTGGCGACTGCGGGCGCGAGTCCAACTGCATGGCCATCCTGCCGGTCGAGACGGAATTCGGCAGAAAGCGCCAGATCGACCAGTCGGCCTGCAACAAGGACTACTCGTGCATGAACGGCTTCTGCCCGAGCTTCGTCACCATTCAGGGCGGCACGCTGCGCAAGGGCCGGGGACAGCAAACGGACGAATCCCGCTTCGGCGCGCTACCGCCGCCGCTGCTGCCATCCACGGCGCGGCCGTGGGGCATCCTCGTCACCGGCGTGGGCGGCACCGGAGTGGTCACCATCGGCGCACTGATCGGCGTGGCCGCGCACCTGGACGGCAAGGGCGTCACCGTGCTCGACATGACCGGCCTGGCCCAGAAGGGCGGCTCGGTGTTCAGCCACATCCGCATCGCCGACCGACCCGACGACCTGCACGCCGTACGCATCGCCGCCGGCGAAGCCAACGCAGTGATCGGCGGCGACCTGATCGTCACCGCCAGCGTCGATGCCCTGGCCAAGATGAGCGTCGGGCGCACCCACGGCGTGGTGAACTGCGCCGAAACGCCAACGTCGGAATTCACCCGCAATCCCGACTGGCAATTCCCCCTCGACAAGATGGAAGCCGCCATCGTCGAAGCCGTCGGCCCCAGTGGCTGCGACTTCCTCGACGCCCAGAACCTGGCCACCAAGCTGATGGGCGACGCCATCGCCACCAACCTGTTCCTGCTCGGCTACGCCTGGCAGAAGGGCTGGGTGCCGATCAGCGAAGCCAGCCTCGACCGGGCCATCGAACTCAACGGCGCCGCCGTGGCAATGAACCGCCAGGCGTTTTTGTGGGGGCGCCGGGCCGCCGTCAACCTGACCGCGGTGGAGCGCGAAGTGACGCCGGCGCCGGTCATCCCGATCCGCCCCGAAGGCCTCGACGAACGCATCGCCCGCCGCGCCGTCATCCTCACCGACTACCAGGACGCCGCCTACGCCGAGCGCTATCGGGATCTGGTCACCCGCGTCCGCGCTGCCGAAGCGCCCCTCGGCAGCACGCGCCTCGGCGAAGCAGTGGCCAGCTACTACTTCAAGCTCCTTGCCTACAAGGACGAGTACGAAGTGGCCCGCCTGTACAGTGACCCGGCCTTCTGGAGCGCGCTGGATTCGCGCTTCGACGGCGACTTCACGGTGAACTTCCACCTCGCCCCAACCTTCTTGGCCCGCCCCGATCCGGCGTCCGGACGGATCAAGAAGCTCGTCTTCGGCCCGTGGATGAAAACCGCCTTCGGCTGGCTCAGCAAGCTTCGTCGCCTGCGCGGCACACCCTTCGATGTCTTCGGCTACCACCCGGAACGCAAGGCCGAGCGGGCGCTGATCCGGCAATACGAAGACGATATCGCGCAGTTGCTGGACGGACTCACGGCCGACACACTCCCGCTGGCAGTGGAAATCGCCAGCCTGCCCGAGGAAATCCGCGGCTACGGGCACATCAAGGCGTGGTCGATGAACAAGGCGGCAGAGAAACGCAAGGCGCTGCTGGCGCGCTGGGGCGGCTTGCCAAAAGGGACAGAACGCGCGGCCTGAATGGCGAGCAGCTACACTGGCGCGAAATTCTTCATTGCGCCGAAGCCTGCCCATGCCCCCCGCCCTCAAAGCCCTCATCGCCCAGCTCCTCGGCTGCACCGCGGCCTTCGCCGCAGCGCGTAGCGGCGTTTTGCCGGCAGGGCTGTGGCCGCTGGTGGCCGTGCAGGCCGCGGCCGCCACCGGCGCCGCCGTCGCCCTCAAAAGCGCCCACTGGTGGCGCTGGATTCACCTCGGTTTCTTGCCGTTGGTGGTCGGCGCACTGCAACTGGGCATTCCCCCCGGCTGGTACCTGGCGGCCTTCCTGGTCTTCGCGCTGATCTACTGGAGCAGCTTTCGCACTCAGGTGCCGCTGTTCCTGTCCAACCGGCTGACCGCTGAAACCGTTGCCGGCCTGCTGCCTGCAGAGCGGCCGGCCAAGCTGCTCGATCTGGGCAGCGGCACCGGCTCGCTGCTGCGCCCCCTGGCCCGGATGCGCCCCGACTGCCGCTTCGAGGGCATGGAGTCGGCCCCGGCACCGTATGCGCTGTCGTGCCTCCTGTCCCGCGCGCAACCCAACATCAGCCTTGCCCGCGGAGACTTCTGGCTCATTCCGTGGTCCGACTACGACGTGGTTTACGCCTTCCTGTCGCCGGTGCCGATGTCCCGGGTATGGAGCAAGGCCAGCGCCGAATTGCGCCCGGGCAGCCTGCTGGTCAGCAACAGCTTTCCGGTGGAAGGCGTGGAGCCGGAATCGGTGGTCGAGGTGGGCGACCGCCGCCGCACGCGCCTGTACTGCTATCTGCCCGCCGGACCGGCGCCTGTCCTCAAAACCGGAATTGCTGTCCCATAAGCCCTCAATTCCTTGCCCCGCCCGGCCGTTAAAGCGCCAATAATGGCGTCATTGCGCCTGGCATTCTGCGAGAGGTTTTCACCATGTCCCGGATCATCTGCATCATCGGCAACAAGGGCGGCACCGGCAAGACCACCCTGTCCCACATGCTCTGTCAGGGCCTCGGGCTCCTCGGCCAGCGTTCTGCCTGCGTGCTCACCGATACCTCCCGCGAGCCCCTGTCGCCCGACGGCCGCCGCTACATCACCGCCGACGCGCGCACCCCGGCGGCACTCCAGAAGGTCGTCGGCAAGCTGCGCACCATGGAAGGCTGGATCGGCGTCATCGACGGCGGCGGCAACCGGGCCGATGTCGATCGCAGCCTCAACGAACTCGCCGACATCGTGCTGCTGCCCTTCCGCGACTCCCACGAAGACCTGCGCACCGTCCTGCGCGACCTCGAAACCTTCCCCCACGCCTACGCCCTGCCCTCCCAGTGGCCCACCAACGCCTGGCAGCGCGACGCCGCCGACCGCAACGTTGCCCAGATCCTCGGCGCCCACAAGCACCGCATCCTGCACCCGGTTCCCAGCCTGTCAGCCTCCAAGCTGCTGCTCCAGAAAACCGCCCCCGACGGTCTGCCTTCCAACCTGGGCAATGCCTGTCGCAGCTTCGCCCGCCAGGTGATGGACGTCCTCGAGATCGGCGCCGCCTACCCCACGCAGCCCCCGGAACGCAGCGACGAGCACGCCGAAGCCGCAGTTCCGCCGACGGTTCTGCCCGAGGGCTACGCCAGCACCGCCCGTCATTAAGTACACCTGCGCCGGCTCACCAACCTCCGTTTAGACCGGCTGCACACGGTTTTCCTTGATATAGCCGGTTTACCCGCCGGGGTCCGTCGGGCAGAATGCGCCGACTCGTCTTTCCGGTTTCCCCCTGCCGATGCTTCGTGCCCACGGCCTTGCCTGCGTTCGCGGTGACCGCCGCCTGTTTTCCGATGTGGACTTTTCCGTCTCTGCGGGGGACTGGTTGCAGGTCGAAGGCGCCAATGGCGCCGGCAAGACCAGCCTGCTGCGCATCGTCGCCGGCCTCGCCCAGGCCGCCGACGGCCATCTCGAATGGGACGGCCAGCCGGTCGACACCGTACGCGACGAGTTCAACGCGCGCCTGCTCTACCTGGGTCACGCGCCGTCCATCAAGGACGATCTGTCCGCCCTCGAAAACCTGCAAACTGCCGCGGCAGTCGCCGGGCGCCCCCTCGACGAAGCCACCGCCCTCGCCGCCCTGCGCCGTATCGGCCTGAAAGGTCGCGAAGACCTGCCCACCCGGGTGCTCTCGCAGGGCCAGAAACGCCGCGTGGCGCTGGCCCGCCTGCTGTGCAGCCAGGCCCGCCTGTGGATTCTCGACGAACCCTTCGTGGCCCTCGACGTAGCCGCCGTGGCACTGCTGTGCAGCATTCTCGACGAGCACCTGGCGCGTGGCGGGATGCTCATGTTTACCAGCCACCAGGCGGTACAGCTCGCCGGCAACGGCGCCAGCCTGAGGCTGTCATGAACGCATTCGTCGCCATCGTCCGTCGTGACCTGCTCCTCGCCGCCCGGCGCAAGAGCGAGGTATTCACGGCCCTGTTCTTCTTCATGATCGTGGCCAGCCTGTTTCCGCTCGGAATCGGGGCCGAAACCAACCTGCTGCGGCGCATCGCCCCGGGCGTGCTGTGGGTGGCCGCCCTGCTGGCCGCCATGCTGTCCCTCAACCGCATGTTCGCCGCCGACCACCAGGACGGAACTCTCGAGCAGATGGCGCTGTCTCCTACTCCGCTGGCCCTGCTGGTGAGCGGCAAGGTGTTCGCCCACTGGCTGACCTCCGGCCTGCCCCTGGTGCTGCTGGCGCCGGTACTGGGACTGCAGTTCGACCTGAGCCCACGTTCCCTCGGAATCCTGATGATTTCCCTGCTGCTGGGCACGCCCCTGCTGTCGCTGATCGGGGCCATCGGCGCAGCCCTGACCCTCGGCGTACGTGGCGGCGGGGTGTTGCTGTCCCTGCTGGTGCTGCCCCTGTATATTCCGGCGCTGATCTTCGGGGCCGGTGCCGTCGAGGCCGACATGGCCGGGCTTGGCGCGGGTGGTCACCTGTCCCTGCTCGGCGCACTACTGGCGCTGGCCACGTTTTTTGCGCCCTGGGCCGCCACCGCCGCGCTGCGTATTGCCCTCGAATAGCGCTTGCAGTCTTCACCTACCTTTAACCGGATTCATCCATGAGTCAGCGTCTCGTCAACTGGTTCAAGTTCGCCGCCCCGGCGACCTTCTACCCCCTCGCCGGCAAGGCCTGGCCGTGGTTCGCCGCCCTCGGCACCGCCCTCGCTGCGGTCGGGCTGTGGATCAGCTTTTTCGTCGCCCCCACCGACTTCCAGCAGGGCGAGGGCTACCGCATCATCTTCATCCACGTACCGGCCTCGTGGATGTCCATGTTCATCTATTGCGTGATGGCCTTCTGGGCCGCCATTGGCATCACCTTCAACACCCGCCTGTCAGGCATGATGAGTTCGGCACTGGCCCCCACCGGCGCGCTGTTTGCCTTCATCTCGCTGTGGACCGGTGCCCTGTGGGGCAAGCCCATGTGGGGCGCCTGGTGGGTGTGGGACGCGCGCCTCACTTCCGAACTGATCCTGCTGTTCCTGTACCTGGGCTACATCGCCCTCACCGCCGCCATCGACGACCCGCGGCGGGCCGACAAGGCCGGCGCCATCGTGTCCCTGGTGGGTGTGGTGAACGTGCCGATCATTTATTTTTCGGTGAAATGGTGGAACACCCTGCATCAGGGCGCGTCTGTATCCATGACCAAGGCACCAACAATGGCCACCACGATGCTGTGGGGCATGCTGATCATGGCCCTGGCCTTCTGGATGTACAGCATCGCCATCGCCCTGTACCGGGTGCGGGCGATCATCCTCGAACGGGAACGTCACGCCACCTGGGTGGCCGAACTGCCGGAGATGCAGGCATGAACTGGGGAAGCACGAGCGAGTTTTTCGCGATGGGAGGCTACGGCCTCTATGTGTGGGGCAGTTTCGGCGTCACCGCCCTGACCCTGCTGATCGAAACCTTGCTGGTCCGGAAGCGTTTTTCCGATACCCGCCGGGCCCTGCGCCGGGAACTGGCGGCCGACAGAGAGAATCAGGAATAAATCATGAAGCCACGTCACAAGCGTTTTGCCATTATCGTCGGCGGACTCGCCGCCCTCGGCATTGCCGCCACTCTGGTGCTCAATGCCTTCCAGAGCAATCTGGTGTTCTTCTTCACACCGACCCAGGTGTCCAAGGGTGAGGCACCCAAAGACCGCACCTTCCGCATCGGCGGACTGGTGAAGGAAGGCAGCCTGCAACGCACCGACATCACTGCCCGCTTCGTCGTCACCGACACGGCCAAGGAAATCCCGGTTTCCTACACAGGCATCCTGCCCGACCTCTTCAGCGAGGGCAAAGGCGTCGTGGCCCAGGGCAACCTCGGGGCGGACGGCCAGTTCACCGCCACCGAAGTCCTCGCCAAGCACGACGAGAACTACATGCCGCCGGAGGCCCAGGCCGCCGTCGATCAGGCCCACGAAGCCTCGAAGACCCTCAAGCAGTAAGCCGGGAGGCGCCCCATGATTCCTGAAATCGGCAGTTTTGCCCTCATCCTCGCCCTGCTTGTCGCCCTGGTTCAGGGCACGCTGCCCCTGATCGGCGCCCAGCGCGGCATTCCCGCCTGGATCGCCCTTGCGCGGCCGGCCTCGGCAACCCTCTTCCTGCTGATCGCGGTGTCCTTCAGCTGCCTCACGGCGAGCTTCATCAACAACGACTTCTCGGTGCTCTACGTCGTCCAGCACTCCAACTCCAAGCTGCCCATCGAGTACCGCATTGCCGGCGTATGGGGCGGCCATGAAGGCTCCCTGCTGTTGTGGGTGCAGATGCTGGCCCTATGGGCCCTGGCCGTGGCGGCCTTCTCGCGCAGCCTGCCGGACGACATGGTGGCCCGGGTGCAGGGCGTGCTCGGCCTGGTGGCCGCCGGCTTCATCCTGTTCATCCTGACCACCTCCAGCCCCTTCGAGCGCCTGCTCCCCGGCGCCGATGACGGTCGCGACCTGAACCCGCTGCTGCAGGACCCGGGCCTGATCTTCCACCCGCCAATGCTCTACATGGGCTATGTGGGCTTCTCGGTGGCCTTCGCCTTCGCCATTGCGGCCCTGCTGTCCGGCCGCCTCGATGCCGCCTGGGCGCGCTGGTCACGCCCGTGGACGACCGCTGCGTGGATCTTCCTGACCCTCGGCATCGGCCTCGGCTCCATCTGGGCCTATTACGAGCTGGGCTGGGGTGGCTGGTGGTTCTGGGATCCGGTCGAAAACGCCTCCTTCATGCCCTGGCTGGTCGGCACCGCACTGATCCACTCGCTGGCGGTCACCGAAAAGCGTGGCAGTTTCAAGAACTGGACCGTATTGCTGGCCATCGGCGCCTTCTCCCTGTCCTTGCTGGGTACCTTCCTGGTGCGCTCCGGCGTGCTGAGTTCGGTGCATGCCTTCGCCTCCGACCCCAAGCGCGGCGTGTTCATCCTGCTCTTCCTGGTTGTCGTCGTCGGTGCGTCCCTGACCCTGTTCGCCTGGCGGGCGCCCAAAGTCAGCCTCGGCGGCGCCTTCTCGCTGATCTCGCGGGAAACCTTCCTGCTGATCAACAACGTCCTGCTGCTGTCGGCCACCGGCGCCGTGTTCCTCGGCACGCTGTACCCGCTGGTGATCGACGCCCTGAACCTGGGCAAGCTGTCGGTCGGCCCCCCGTATTTCAACGCGGTCTTTGCGCCGCTGATGGTGCCGGTGCTGTTCCTGATGGCACTCGGCCCGGTGGCCCGCTGGAAGCAGACCAATCTGGCCGACATCGTGCGGCCCCTGCGCTGGGCCTTCGGCATTGCCGTAGCGGTGGGTGTCAGCGTGCCCTTCATCGCCGGCGCCTGGTCGGCCGGCGTGGCGCTGGGCATCGGCCTGGCGGCGTGGATCGTCGGCTCATCGGTGGTACAAATCATCGCGCGGGTCAAGTCGAGCCTGCCGCCGCGGGCCTTCTGGGGCATGCATCTGGCCCACATCGGCATCGCGGTCACCGTGGTCGGCATCGTGATGGTCAAGTACTATGAGTCCGAACGCGACGTACGCATGGCGCCGGGCGACACGGTCAAGACCGGCGACTACCTGATCCGCTTCAAGGGCGTCGAAAGCGCACCCGGCCCCAACTACACGGCTGCGCGCGGCAACCTCGAACTGATCCGCGACGGACAGGTGGTGATGCAACTGCACCCGGAGAAGCGCAAGTATCTGTCTTCGGCCATGCCGATGACCGAAGCCTTCATCGACCCGGGCCTGACCCGCGACATCTACGTATCCCTCGGCGATCCGCTCGAAGGCGGCGACGGTGCATGGAGCGTGCGCGTGTATTACAAGCCCTTCGTCAGCTGGATCTGGGCCGGCGCCGTACTCATGGCCCTCGGCGGCATCCTCGCCGCCAGTGATCGTCGCTACCGCCTCAAATCCACTGCTGCCAAGGCCTCTGCTGGTCTGGCCGCCCACGGAGCCGCATCTTGAAACGCTTCCTGATTCCCCTCGGCCTGTTCCTGGTCCTGGTCGTCTTCCTCGCCGTCGGTCTCAACCGCGACCCCCACGAAGTGCCCTCCCCGCTGGTGGGCAAGCCGGCGCCGGAGTTCAAACTGGAAAAGCTCGGCGAGCCGGGCAAGACCTTCTCTCCGGCCGACATGCGCGGCCAGGTGTGGCTGCTCAACGTGTGGGCCTCCTGGTGCGTCTCGTGCCGTGCCGAACACCCGCTGCTGGTGGCCTTTGCCAAGCAGGGCGGCGTGCCCATCGTCGGCCTCAACTACAAGGAAGTGCGCGGCGACGGCGAGACCGACGTGAAGAAGCTCGCCGCCGACCAGGAGATCGTCCTGACCCGCCAGCGTGCAGCTGGCTGGCTGAGTCGCCACGGCAATCCCTACACCCTGTCGGTACTCGACATGGACGGCCGGGTCGGCATCGACTACGGCGTGTATGGCGTGCCGGAAACCTACCTGATCGACAAGAAAGGCGTGATCCGCTTCAAGCAGATCGGCCCGATCACCCCCGAGGCACTGCAGCAGAAGATTCTTCCGCTGGCCAAGAAGCTTGCCGAGGAATCCTGACATGAAACAACGCCTCATCACCGCAGCCGCAGCGCTGCTGCTTGCCCTGCCCCTCGCCCACGCCGGCGAGGCCACCCCGATGGCCGAAGATCCGGTCGTCGAGGCCCGCATGGTGGCCATTTCCGAAGAGCTGCGCTGCCTGGTGTGCCAGAACGAAAGCCTCGCAGCGTCCCACGCCGAACTGGCCGAAGACCTGCGCCGTGAAGTGCGCACGCTGGTCCGCGAGGGCAAGACCGATCCGGAGATCAAGGAATATCTGGTCAGCCGCTACGGTGACTTCGTGCTCTACCGTCCGCCAGTCAAGCCGACCACCTGGTTTCTGTGGTTCGGCCCCTTCGTGATTCTTGGCGGTGCCGTCATCGGTCTGATCGCCTACCTGCGCCGCCGCGCCGGCAAGGTCGTCGCCCCCGCCCTCTCCGCCACCGACAAGGCCGCCGCCAAGGCCCTCCTTACCGGTCAGGATTCCCCCAATTCCCCGAAAGACCAGGCATGACCGCCTTCTGGATCGCCGCCGGGCTGCTTACCGCCTTCGCCCTCGCCATCATCTGCTGGCCGCTGCTGCGCCAGCGCCACACTGCCAGCACCTCCCGCAAGGCCCTCAACACCGCCATTTACCGCGACCAGATGGCCGAGCTCGACCGAGATCTGGCCAGCGGCACCGTCTCCCGCGACGACCACGCCATCGCCCGGGAAGAACTCGAACGCCGGGTGCTCGAAGATGTAGCCGATGACGGTGACACCCCGTCCGCCGCCCGCCGCCTGCCGCGCACCGCACTGGCCCTCGGCATTACCCTGCCGGCCGCCGCCGTAGCCCTGTATTTCGTCCTCGGCAACCCGGCAGCCATGGACCCGACCGCCCAGAAAGGCGTCGCCCCAACGGCCGCCGAAGTCGAGAAAATGGTGGGTACGCTGGCTGAAAAGCTCGAACAAAACCCGGACAACCTGCAAGGCTGGGTCATGCTCGGCCGCAGCTACAAGGTCATGGGGCGCTTCGACGAAGCCGCCCGCGCCTTCGAGAAGGCCGGTTCCGCCATGGAAAGCGAGCCCGAACTGATGCTGGAAGTGGCCGAACTGTCCGCCGAGCAGAACCAGGGCAAGGTCGAAGGCAAGGGCCTGATCCTGCTCAAGCAGGTCCTCAAGGATCAGCCGGACAACCCGCAAGCCCTCGTGCTGGCCGGCACCGACGCCTACTTCCGCCAGAACTACCCCGAGGCCGCCCGCTACTGGGAACGGGTGCTCGCCCAGGTGCCGCCGGATTCCGAGGATGCCCGCAACCTCACCGCCGGCCTCGAAAAAATCCGCAGCCTGATGGGCCAGGGCCAGCCCGCCGCCAAACCGGCACCGAAGGCCGACACCACCGCCCAGCCGGAAGCCAGGGCAACCGGCGCCACCTCGGTCAGCGGTCGGGTCAGCCTGGCACCGGCCCTGAAAGGCCAGGCCGGTCCGGATGACACGGTATACATCTTCGCCCGTCCCGCCGACGGCCCGCGCATGCCGCTGGCCGTGCTGCGTGTAAAGGTGTCCGACCTGCCGAAGGATTTCAGCCTGGATGACAGCATGGCCATGCGTCCGGACCTGAAGATTTCGTCTGCCGCCACGCTGCGCATCGAGGCCCGCGTCTCGAAGACCGGCGACGCCATCGCCAAGCCGGGTGACCTGAGCGGCGAGCTCACCCCGGTCAAGCCGGGCGCCACCAAGCTCCAGCTGGTCATCGACAAGGTCGTGCAGTAAGGCCCGACACACCCCCGGCAGACGCGTCAAGCGCGTTCAGCCGGGGCTCTCCATGTAGAAGCGGATGGCGTTGCGCCCCGCCGCCTTGGCCTGATACATCGCAATATCGGCCCGCTTGATGAGTTCATCCCGCGTCTCCGCGTGCCCCAGGAACGGGCACACACCAATGCTCGCCGAGCACCGGTGGGTCACATCCGCGCCGATGCCGGGCACACTCAGGCGATAGGGTTCGGCCAGCACCTGACGCAGCTTCTCGGCAACCCGGGCAGCGGCATCGCAACCTGCCTCATCAAGGTTTTCCAGGATCACCACGAACTCGTCGCCTCCCAGGCGCGCCACGGTGTCCGTCTCCCGCACCGAACGCGTCAGGCGGTGAGCCACCTCGACCAGCAACTCGTCACCGATGACGTGACCATAGCTGTCGTTGAGCCCCTTGAAACCATCCAGATCGAGGAACATCAGCGCCCCGTGACTGCGGGTACGGGCGCTGGCGGCGAGGGCCTGATCCAGCCGGTCGTGGAACAGGCGACGATTGGGCAACTGGGTGAGCGGGTCGTAAAAGGCCAACTGGTGGATCTTCTCCTCGGCCTTGCGGCGTTCGGTGATATCGGAAAAAGCCGCCACGTAATGGGTGACCTGCCCGCGCCCGTCGCGGACCGCCGAAATCGTCACCCACTCGACGAACACCTCGCCGCTCTTCCTCCGGTTCCAGATTTCCCCCTGCCAGAAACCATCCCGCGCCAGCCCTTCGTACAGGTGCCGATAGAACTCCGTGCTGTGACGCCCCGAACGGAGCAGGCTCGGCGTCTGCCCGATGGCCTCGGCGGCCGAATAGCCGGTCATCGCGGTAAACGCCTGATTGACCCGCACGATGCGTTTGTTCACATCGGTGATGAAGATGCCTTCCTGGGTCTCGAAGGTCGCCGCGGCGATGCGCAGCTCGCTTTCAGTCTCCTTCGCCGCGGTGATGTCGGTCGCAAAACCCTGCCAGGTAACCACTCCGCCCTCACCCGCCTCGGGCAGCGCATCGATCCGCATCCAGCGCACCCCACGGCGGGGATGATTGAGACGGCACTCCATGCGCCACGGCGCAAGGTGGGCGGCCGACTCCCGCAGAGCCGCCATGAAACCCGGCAGATCGTCCGGATGGATGAGGGCATGCAGGGCCGCCGCACAGCCGGTCAGGGCGGCCGGCTCGACACCGCACAGATCGCGGATCGCATCACTGGCAAAGGGCAGGCTGTGCGCCCCGTCGGCCCCGACGCGATACTGGAAAACCAGGCCGGGAATCTGCGCCACGATGCCCCGCAGACGCTGATTGAAGGTGTGCTCCGCAGCCCGCGACTCACCCTCCAGAATCGCACTCAGCAATCCATTGAAAGCGCCCGCCAGCTCGCCGATTTCATCATCCCGACGCACCGGCAACGGCTGTCGGGGGATCACCCCGTCACGCATGCGGCCAAGCAGTTCGGCGGCCTCGCCGAGGGGCTGCAGTTGCCGGCGCAACCACCACCAGGCAACGGTGCCAGCCAGAACGGTCAGCACCATCGACACTCCCAGAACCCGCCACTGCAGCCTGTAGATCGGCGCAAACGCCTCTTCGGCAGGCAGCACCGCCTGCATCAACCAGCCCGCCGAGGGCACCCGCCGGCTCGACGACAGCTCCACCACGCCGCGCGAACTGCGCGCCAGGCCGGAGCCCTCGTAACCCGCCAGATAGCGGTCGTAGACCGGATTGAGACCCGGGGGCGGCCCTGGCTTCATGACCCGGCTCTTGTCGGTGGCCGCAATGAAAATGCGCTGGCGCGGATCGGTCAGCAGATAACCGCCCTCGCGCCCAAAGCGGTTGGCGCCGATCTCGTCGAGAAAGTTGGGAAGCGCCAGATTGGTCAGGCCGATCACACTACCGATGACTTCACCATTCGCACCACGAATCGGCACGATCATCGGCACCACCGGCTGATGGGTCGTCTTGCCGATCAGCGCCGCGCCCACCACGCTGCGACCCCCTTCGAGCGTCTCCCGAACCGCCTCCACATCGAGGTAATTGACGCCGCGCCGGCCCAGCACATCGGGCAGACTGATCAGCGCCATCCCGCTCCGGTCGGTAACCAGCACCCCCCAGTTGAAGAGGGTATGCAGCACCTCCTGATGACGCAGCTCCGCATCGAGCAGCTCGACCCGGGTCAGCTTGGTCGCGTCGATACCCGCGGCGACCGCCTTCAGGGCCCGCATGCGCTCGGAAACCGACCGATCGACCTCATCGGCCAGCAGGGTCACCACCGAGAACTGCTGGGCCGAGAGCGTCGCCTGCATCTCATCGCGCAAAAAATACCCCAGCACCAGCGTTGTCGCCCACAAGACAAGCAACACACCGAACAAGGCTCCCACGGCAAGCCGCGTCCGCAAGGAGCGGAACCGGAGTCCAAGCCTTTTGCCGAACCTCACGTTCATCTCCCGCGGATCATCGCAGCTGTTCTCGCCACGTTTCTGTTCTTCATTGATCAAGCTTAATCCCTCTCAGGGCCTCCGAAAGCGCCGATGGGGCATCCGATTTGGCGCAGACACCATAGGCAAACCCTATCCTTGCAATGCGTATATTCAATTGGCCTGTAACCCGACACTCCCATAGCATCACTTCCTCAACGGCGCGCCGGGGCATAAAAAGCCCCCAAATCCCAACAGAGACCTCATCCCGGCGCAGCCTTTTTTACACACATCCGACCCGGTCCCCGCACCGGGTCGGACATCATCGGCCGACAACGGGTCGGGCATACTTGACGGCCCGAACCCGGAGCCCCCGATGCCCTGTCGCAACCTCTTCGCCGCCCTGCCCGATCCCGGCCAGGACGAACACTTCGAAACCCTGTTCGCCACCCCGGGGCTGCGCATCGAACGCATTGCCTCGCACCTTCACGCCAGCCCGCCCGGCTTCTGGTACGACCAGCCCGCCGACGAATGGGTGATGCTGGCCCGAGGAAGCGCCGAACTGGAATTCGATGACGGTCGCCGGCAGATCCTCACGCCCGGCGACTGGCTCGTCATTCCCGCCGGCTGCCGGCACCGGGTTGCCGCCACCGGCCCCGATACCGTGTGGCTGGCGATACACACCGCCGGCTGACTTCCGTCCGTCAGCGCCGCAACGTATCCTCTTGTCCTTTTCTGACCCGGAGACTCATCCATGATCCGTCGCAGCCTCACCGCCATTGCCGTCGCCCTTGGCGTCAGCCTCATCCCTGCCGCCCCGGCCTGTGCCGAAGCCCCGCCGGTCAAGACACAGGTTCCCGGCTACTACCGCATGGCCCTAGGCGAACTGGAAGTCACTGCGCTCTACGATGGTTATATCGACCTCGACACGAAAATCCTCAGTAATGCCAGCCCCGCCGAAGTCCAGCGCCTGCTGACGCGCATGTTCCTGGCCGGGCAAAAGGTCCAGACCGCCGTCAATGCCTTCCTGATCAACACCGGCGGCAAGCTGATCCTGGTGGATACCGGCGCCGCCAAGGCCTTCGGCCCGACCCTCGGCTTCATCGGCGACAACCTCAAGGCCGCCGGCTACAGCCCCGAACAGGTGGACGTGGTGCTGCTGACCCACCTCCATGCCGACCACGCCGCCGGTCTCCTCAATGCCGAGGGCAAGCCGCTCTTCCCCAACGCCGAAGTGCGCGTCACCCAGGCCGACAGCGACTTCTGGCTGTCCGAGGAAATCGCCGCCAAGGCGCCCGAAGGCTTCCGCCCCTTCTTCCAGATGGCCCGCACGGCCGCCACGCCCTACCAGGCCGCCGGCAAGTGGAAGACCTTCAGCGGCACCGCCGAACTCGCCCCCGGCATCCGCGCCGTCGATGCCCACGGCCACACGCCCGGCCACACCGCCTACCTGATCGAATCGAAGGGCGAACGTCTGCTGATCGTCGGCGATGCCGTGCACAGCCACGCGGTACAGTTCGCCCGCCCGGAAGTCGCCATCGAATTCGACAGCGACAAGAAGCAGGCCGTGATGGCCCGCAAGAAGCTGTTCGCCTTCGCGGCGAAGGAAAAACTGGCGGTCGCCGGCATGCACCTGCCCTTCCCCGGCATTGGCCACGTGCGTACCGAAGGCAAGGGTTACGCCTGGGTGCCGGTCGAGTTCAGCCCGATCCGCAGCAAGTAAGCCGCAACGACGGCACAAAGAAAAGGGCGACCCGCACAGGTCGCCCTTTTTACTGCCCGTGAAAGGGGCAGCGGCCGGCGCTTAGAGCCCGGCGTCAGCGCGCAACGCAGCCGCCTTGTCGGTGTTCTCCCAGGTGAAGTCCGCTTCGTCACGACCAAAGTGGCCGTAAGCCGCGGTGCGGGAGTAGATCGGACGCAGCAGGTCGAGGCTGGCGATGATGGCCTTCGGGCGCAGGTCGAAGTGGGCCTGGATCAGCGCAACGATCTTCTCGTCGGACACCTTGCCGGTACCAAAGGTCTCGACCATCAGGCTCACCGGCTTGGCGACGCCGATGGCGTAGGCCACCTGTACTTCGCACTTGTCGGCCAGGCCGGCGGCCACGATGTTCTTCGCCACGTAACGGCCGGCGTAGGCCGCCGAGCGGTCCACCTTCGACGGATCCTTGCCCGAGAACGCCCCACCACCGTGGTGCGCCGCACCGCCGTAGGTGTCGACGATGATCTTGCGCCCGGTGAGGCCACAGTCGCCGTTCGGGCCGCCGATGACAAAACGGCCGGTCGGGTTGATCAGGAAGCGGGTGCTGGCCGTCAGCATGTCCTTCGGCAGCACCGGCTTGATGATCTCCTCGATCACCGCCTCGGACAGCTGGGCGTGGGAGACATCCGGATGGTGCTGGGTGGACACCACCACGGTGTCGATCGCCACCGGCTTGCCGTCCACGTACTTCACGGTCAGCTGGCTCTTGGCGTCCGGACGCAGCCACGGCAAACGGCCGTCCTTACGCACTTCCGCCTGACGCTGCATGATGCGGTGGGCGTAGTAGATCGGGAAGGGCATCAGGCTCGGCGTCTCGTTGGTCGCGTAACCGAACATCAAACCCTGGTCGCCGGCGCCCTGGTCGAGGTCGAGGCCTTCGCCTTCATTCACACCCTGGGCGATGTCGGAAGACTGGCGGTTGATGGCGGTGAGCACCGCGCAGCTCTTGTAGTCGAAACCGATGTCGGAGTCGTCGTAACCGATGCGCTTCACGGTAGCGCGGGCGATATCCATGTAGTTGATATCGGCATTGGTGGTAATTTCACCGGAAATCACCACCAGGCCGGTGGACACCAGCGTCTCGCAAGCCACCCGGCCACGCGGGTCCTGGGCGAGAATGGCGTCCAGCACCGCATCGGAGATCTGGTCGGCGACCTTGTCGGGATGGCCTTCGGAGACGGACTCAGAGGTAAAAAGGAATTCACGGGCCATGAAACGCTCCTACAAAAAACAAAAATCCCCAGTTGTGGCGGCGTTGCCGTCTCTGGGGATCTTCGGAGCGGCGACGCTTTAGCAGTACTTTTTAGGCCCATCCGCAGCTAAGCTGCGAACCGCCCCCGCCCTGCAAGTTGTCGGATTAACTCGGCGGAATCACAATTATAGCTTCGCGCCCCCGGCCGTCAATTCGGCCTGCCCCAATTGTCGATGGTGTCATTCATTTTCTCCCTGCTGGCCCGCCTTCCGCTTGGCCTTCTGCAACGCTGCGGCTTTATCGCCGGCTGGCTCACCTACGCCCTGTCACCCACGTATCGACGGCGCCTGCGCGCCAACCTTGAGCAAGCCCTCGGTGCCGACACCGCCAGCAAGGTGTGGCGCCAGGCAGTCGGCGAGACCGGCAAGCAGGCACTCGAACTGCCGTGGGTGCTACTGCGCCCGCAACATGAACTCTTCAAAAAGGTGGTCAAGGTCAGTGGCTGGGAACACGTCGAAGCGGCCGAAGTGCGGGACGGCGGCATCGTCTTCATCACCCCCCACCTGGGCTGCTTCGAGATCAGCGCGCAGTTCTTTTCCAGCCACAAGCCGATCACCGTGCTCTATCGAGCCCCCAAGAAAGCCGTCCTGCAGCCGCTCATCAACGCCGGCCGCAGTCGCGGCAACATGCGCCTGGCGCCGGCCGACACGGGCGGCGTGCGCCGCCTCATCAAGGCCCTGCGTGCCCGGGAAGCCGTGGGCATGCTGCCCGACCAGGTGCCCGGCGGCGGCGAAGGCGCCTGGCTGCCCTTCTTCGGACGGCCCGCCTACACCATGACCCTCGGGGCCCGCCTGACCGAGCTGCCTGGCGTCACCACGATTTTCGCGTGGGCCGAGCGCCTCCCCGGCGGGCAGGGTTTTCACCTCCATCTGCGCCCACCCCTGCAGCCGCTGGAAGGGGATACCAACGCCCGCGCCGCCGCCATCAACCGCGAGATGGAAGCGCAGATCCGCGAGAACCCGGCCCAGTACCTGTGGGGCTACAACCGCTACAAACGCCCCTCCGGCGCACCTCCCGCGCCCACTACCCGAGAAAACCAGGAATGAGCCGAATCATCGTTGCCCTGCTGTGGCTGCTCCACTGGCTGCCGCTGTCCGTGCAAGCCTCCATCGGCCGCGGCCTGGGCCTGCTGTTGTACGGAATCATCTTTCCGCGCCGTCGGGTGGTGCTGACCAACCTGCGTCTGTGCTTCCCCGAACTCTCCGACGGCGAACGCCGCCAGCTGGCGAAAGAACACTTCGCCCTCGCCGGCCGCAGCCTCATCGAACGCGGCCTCGCCTGGTTTGCCCCCGAAGCACGCATCCGCCGCCTCGTGCGTGTCGAAGGCGAAGCCATGCTGCAAAAGCTCATCGACGACGGCCAGCCGGTCATCCTCCTCACCCCGCACTTCCTTGGCCTCGACCTCGGCGGCACGCGGCTGGCCGCCTCCTTCGACTGCGTCAGCATCTACGCCCGCCAGAAAGACCCGGTCATCGACCACTGGCTGCTCCACGGACGCAGCCGCTTCGGCAGCCAGATCCTGCTGCGCCGCGACGAAAGCATTCGCGCCTCGATCAAGGCCATGAAGGACTGCCGGCCCTTTTACTACCTGCCGGACATGGACAACGGCCCCAACGAATCGGTGTTCGTGCCTTTCTTTGGCGTGCAGGCCGCCACCCTCGCCGCCCTGCCACGCTTCGCCAAGCTGGGCGGTGCCGTGGTGGTGCCGTGCATCACCCGCATGCTGCCGGGCGGGCAAGGTTACGTGGTGGAGCTGGGCCAACCGTGGACCGACTTCCCCGGTGACAGCGTCGAAGGCGACGCCCGCCGCATGAACGCCTTTCTCGAAGAACGCATCCGCACCATGCCGGCCCAGTACTACTGGGTGCACCGCCGCTTCAAGACCCGTCCGCCCGGCGAACCGAAGATTTACTGAACATATAGCGGGGCTGTCGGACTGAAGTCCGACCTACAGGGTGCAGGAAATTCTCAAGAATCCCGGCCTCGATCCGATATAATCGCCGTCCTGCTTCGAGGAGCGCTGCAAGGCCGCCGGGTGCAATGCCCGCCGTGTCCCAGGCTCGATGTCAGTGCCACCGGAGGCAACTCCACCGGCACCAGCAACTGCGCTCACCCGTCCATGCTTTGTTTGCAAACCCGTGCCGGGCACGGGGAGACGTGGTGAGCCCACCCGTACTACCCCAGATCCCGGCCACAAGTTCGAGGAAATCTCATGAACGCTGTGGCTGAAAAGTTCACCGATTACGTCATCGCCGACCTGTCCCTGTCTGACTGGGGCCGCAAGGAAATCCGCATCGCCGAAACCGAGATGCCCGGCCTGATGGCCATTCGCGACGAGTTCGCGGCTGCCCAGCCCCTCAAGGGCGCGCGCATCACCGGCTCGCTGCACATGACCATCCAGACCGCCGTGCTGATCGAGACGCTCACCGCCCTCGGCGCCGAAGTGCGCTGGGCCTCGTGCAACATCTTCTCGACGCAAGACCACGCCGCCGCCGCCATTGCCGCGCAGAACATCCCGGTCTTCGCCGTCAAGGGTGAATCCCTCACCGACTACTGGGACTACACCCACCGCATCTTCGAATGGACCGATGGTGGCTACACCAACATGATCCTCGACGACGGCGGCGACGCGACCCTGCTGCTGCACCTGGGGGCCCGCGCCGAGAAGGACCTGTCCGTCATCGCCAGCCCCAGCTCCGAAGAAGAAACCATCCTCTTCGCCGCCATCAAGGCCAAGCTGGCCATCGACCCGACCTGGTATTCCGTGCGTCTGGCCGCCGTCAAGGGCGTCACCGAAGAAACCACCACCGGCGTGCATCGCCTGTACCAGATGCACCAGCGCGGCGAACTCAAGTTCCCGGCCATCAACGTCAACGACTCGGTCACCAAGTCCAAGTTCGACAACCTGTATGGCTGCCGCGAATCGCTGGTCGATGGCATCAAGCGCGCCACCGACGTGATGATCGCCGGCAAGGTTGCCGTCATTGCCGGCTACGGCGACGTGGGCAAGGGTTCCGCCCAGGCCATGCGTGCCCTGTCGGCCCAGGTGTGGGTCACCGAAATCGACCCGATCTGCGCCCTGCAAGCCGCCATGGAAGGCTACCGCGTGGTCACGATGGAGTACGCCGCCGACAAGGCCGACATCTTCGTCACCACCACCGGCAACTTCCACGTCATCACCCATGACCACATGGCCGCCATGAAGGACCAGGCCATCGTCTGCAACATCGGCCACTTCGACAACGAAATCGACGTCGCCTCGATCGAGCAGTACCAGTGGGAAGAGATCAAGCCCCAGGTCGACCACATCATCTTCCCGGACGGCAAGCGCATCATCCTGCTGGCCAAGGGTCGCCTGGTTAACCTCGGCTGCGGCACCGGTCACCCGTCCTACGTGATGTCGTCCTCCTTCGCCAACCAGACCATCGCCCAGATCGAGCTGTACACCCGTACCGCCGACTACCCGGTGGGCGTGTACACGCTGCCCAAGCATCTGGACGAGAAGGTGGCCCGCCTGCAGCTCAAGAAGCTCAACGCCCAGCTCTCCGAGCTGACCGACGAGCAGGCCGCCTACATCGGCGTGCCCAAGCAAGGCCCCTACAAGGCCGACCAATACCGCTACTAAGCGGCACGACCCCGCCTGCGCGCCAGTGCAGGCGGGGTCGCCAGCAAGGACATCCCGTGTCGAACAAGACCCCCTTCTCCATCGAATTCTTCCCGCCGCAAACCTCCGAGGGCGTCGAAAAGCTGCGCGCCACGCGGGCCAAACTGGCCGAACTGAAGCCCGAGTTCTTCTCGGTGACCTTCGGCGCCGGCGGCTCCACGCAGGCCCGCACCTTCGAGACCGTCTTCGAGATTCAGCGCGAAGGCCACCAGGCTGCGCCGCACCTGTCGTGCATCGGCTCGACCCGCGAACACGTGCGCGAGATCCTCGCCCGCTACAAGACCGAAGGCATCCGCCGCATCGTCGCCCTGCGCGGCGACCTGCCCTCCGGCGTCGGTGACCCCGGCGAGCTGCGCTACGCCAACGAACTGGTCGAATTCATCCGGGCCGAAACCGGCGATCACTTCCACATCGAAGTCGCCGCCTACCCCGAATACCACCCCCAGGCCAAGAGCCCGAAGGACGACCTGCTCGCCTTCAAGCGCAAGGTGGATGCCGGCGCCAACTCGGCGATCACCCAGTACTTCTACAACCTCGACGCCTACCTGCACTTCCGTGACGAATGTGCAGCCCTCGGCGTCAACGTGCCCATCGTGCCGGGCATCATGCCGATCGTGTCGTTCTCCAAGCTGGCACGCTTCTCGGATGCCTGTGGCGCCGAAATCCCGCGCTGGATGCGTCGCAAGTTCGAAGCCTTCGGCGACGACAGCGATTCCATCAAGGCCTTCGGCCTCGACGTGGTCAGCGAGCTGTGTGCCAAGCTGATTGCTGCCGGCGCCCCCGGCCTGCACTTCTACAGCATGAACCAGGCAGCCCCCACCATCGCCCTGTGCGAGCGCCTCGGCCTCGGCCGCTGACCCCGAAAAAATTGCGCCGGAACTATTAACACGGCACCACCTGTGGTCATGTCCTGACTTTTGGGCAGCCCCGGGATGGTGCCGGTGTGCTTGCGTGACGATCGAAGCATCTTCAAAGCCAGGGGGGTACCGTGTTACGCATTGTCGCCATCGGCGCATCGGCGCTGCTCGTTATCGGTTCGCTGCTTGGGGCTGAGCTTTATGCTGACCACCGGCAGATCGAACAGCGGGAGACCGATCGCCTCACCTCCCTGGCCTCGGCACTGAACAGCAACATCGGTGAGCAGTTGCGTACCAGCGCCAGCATGCTCAATGCAGTCGGAGAGGACGCCGACGATCTGGCGCAAAGCCAGATCGGCTCGGAACGCCTGTCCCACCGCATGAAGATCCTGTCCGAGTCGCTCATGGGCGTCAGCGCCTTGCTGTACGTCAATGCTCAGGGCGATGTCGTGGCCAGCAGTCAGCCCAGTCTGATTGGTCGAAACTTCCGGGGCGGCGACCGTTACAAGGCGCTCAGCGAATGCAACAACCCCGCAATACTCCATGTCTCCACCCCCTTCACCTCCCCGCTGGGTCGCTACACCATTGCGCTGGGCAAGGGGCTGCAAAACCGCGCGGGGAAGTTCAATGGCTACCTGCTCGCAATCATCGATCCGGATTACTTCGGCGTACTGCTGAAGTCGTTGCAGTACTCCCCAGACATGCGCCTGTCGGTTGCGCACGGCAATGGACGCATTATTTACAGCACCCAGACTTCACCAGACATCCGGGGGCGGGATCTCACGGTCCGTCCCGACTCGATGTTCCTCCGGCATCTGAGGAGTGGTGCGCCATCCAGCTTCGCCATTGACCATGCCACGGTCACGCGGGATCTGCGGCTTGTCGCAATCCACACCGTTTATCCCACTTCCGGCGAGGCCGACAACCCCCTGGTCATTGCCGTGAGCCGAGACGCAGAAACCGTCTTTGCCGACTGGCGGCGCTCCGCAATCACGCTGGGAGGGCTGTACGCCATCGGCGTCATCGGCACCCTGCTCACCCTGCATGTGAGTCAGCGCCGCAAGCGCGCATTCCAGGATCTCCGCGAAGAAAAGGACGCCGCCAGCCGCTTGGCGGACAAACAGATCGAGGCAAAGCACGAACAGTTTCGGGCCTACTTCAACACCATGGCGGTGGGCGCGGTGCAGCTTGATGCCTCTGGTCGTTTTGAGCTCGTCAATGACCGCTATTGCGAAATCACGGGGTATTCGCCAGACGAGTTGATCGGACGGATGACGCCCTCCGAGATGACTCACCCCGACGATGCCGAGGCCGAACAGGCGCAGATTCACAGTGTGGAGCAAGGGGACGCCGATACCCGGGAAATCGAGAAACGGATTATCAGAAAGGACGGCCGGACGATTTGGGTGCACGTCTCCTCGCATGTGGTGCGAAATGAAAACGGCACCGTGAAGTTCACATCGGCGGTGGTGGAAGACATCGCCCATCGCAAACACCTGATGCGCGAACTGGCCGACGCAAAAGAGCGTGCCGAAGCGGCAAACCGGGCGAAGACACTCTTCCTGGGCAACATGTCCCACGAGATGCGCACACCCCTGCACCAGATAGCAGGCGTGGCAAGCATGTTCCGGCGCGACGTCACCAACGAGAAACAGCAGCGACGCACGGTCATGCTCGACGCCGCCGTCAAGCGGCTCGACGCGGTGATCAGCGGCATCTTGACGCTGGTCGACCTGGAAGCAGGATCGGCCTCGGTTCGTCTGGCGCCGGTCAATGTTGTGCAGTTGGTGGACGACGCCGTCGCCCTGGCGGTGGTCCGGGCAAGCACCAAGGGGCTTCACATCGAGCACACGGTGGCCGAACTGCCCTCACCGCTCTATGGTGCCGCCGACCACATCACGACCATCTTGGCCTGCTTCTGCAATAACGCCATCACCTTTTCGGAAAAGGGCACGATACGCATCCGGGTCGAACTGATCCATGACGAAGCCGGTTACGTACAGATTCGCATCTCGGTAAAAGACGAGGGGATCGGCATCGCCGCGAAAGACATCCCCCGGCTCTTTGAACACTTCGAGCAAGCCGACAACTCGAACACCCGCCGTTACGGTGGAACCGGGGTCGGCCTGGCCATCGTGAAGAAGCTGGCGCACTTGATGGGGGGCGACGCGGGCTGCAACAGCACCCCCGGAGAGGGCAGCACGTTCTGGGCGACGCTGACACTGGCCAAGCGGACCCAGGAAGAAGCGCGCCTGCACAGCTGCAGCCCGGATGACTATCAGATCTAGGGCGGAAAGCATCCCGTTCAAGTTTCAAAATCCCAAGCCGATAAACCGGGGAAGCTTTTCCTCCCCCGGTCATGGATTCTCCGCCACACTCCGCTCCCGCCTCCGACGACACCTCGCAAGAACGGGAGGCCCTGCGTCGGCACGTCATCGCCAGCGCCACCCATGGCGTTCTCATCGTCGACAATGCGCACCGCGTCGTGGAAGTGAATGACGCCATGTGCCGCCTGTTGGGCTACACGGCCGACCAACTGATCGGGCAGCACACCCTGAATTTCATCACCGAGGCCAGCAAGGCCACCTCGCTCCAGCAGCAAGCCGAACTGCAGCTTGCCGCCACGGTGTTCAGCGACACCCTCGAAGCGATCATGATCACCGACGCCGACAACCGGATCATCTCGGTCAATCGTGCCTTCACCAGCGTTACCGGCTACAGCGCCGACGAAATCATCGGCACCAGCCCGCCCCTAGTCTCCGCCTCGCACCACAACGCCGAGTTTCGCGAACAACTGCGCGAAGAACTGTTCAACACCGGCCACTGGAGCGGCGAAGCCTGGAACCGCCGCAAGAACGGCGAGATCTTTCCCCAGTGGCTGTCCATCTCGGTGGTACGCAACAACGCCGGCGAACCGCTCAAGTACGTCGCCATCTTCTCCGACCTGAGCGAACGCAAGGCCGCCGAAGAACGCATCGACTTCCTCGCCCGCCACGACATCCTCACCCGCCTGCCCAACCGCTTCCTGCTGCGCGACCGCGCCGAACAAGCCTTCGCCCACGCCGAGCGCGCCCACAACAAGGTCGCCCTGCTGCTGCTCGACCTCGACCACTTCAAGCACATCAACGACAGCCTCGGCCACCCGGTGGGCGACACCCTGCTGCAAACCGTTGCCGACCGCCTGCGCCTCACCACCCGCGACACCGACACCGTCAGCCGTCAGGGCGGCGATGAATTCCTCGTCCTCCTCACCGACATCCACGACAGCGACGACATCGCCCCCATCGTCGAAAAGATGATGCGAACCCTCGGCAAACCCTGCTCCGTCGCCGGACAGGACATGACCATCTCCTGCTCCGTCGGCATCGCCGTGTACCCCGAAGACGGCATCGACTTCGACATCCTCGCCAAAAACGCCGACGCGGCCATGTACCACGCCAAGGAGTCCGGCCGAAACACCTTCCGCTACTACTCCCAGCAAATGAACGAGGACGCCGTCGCCCGCCTCGACATCCAGAACCGCCTGCACCGCGCCCTCGACCGCAACGAATTCATCCTCCACTACCAGCCCCTCATCGACCTCGCCAACAACAGCATCGTCGGCGCCGAAGCCCTGGTGCGCTGGAACTGCCCCGAACTCGGCATGCAGCCCCCCGGCCTCTTCATCCCCGTCGCCGAAGACACCGGCCTCATCGTCCAGCTCGGCGAATGGGTCCTCAACGAAGCCTGCCGCCAGGCCCGCGCCTGGCACGACGCCGGCCACGGCCACCTGATCATGGCCATCAACCTGTCGCCCATCCAGTTCACCCGCGGCGACCTCGTTGCCACCATCCGCAACGCCCTCGCCGCAAGCGGCGTCAACCCCGCCCACATCGAACTCGAAATCACCGAATCGGTGCTCATGAAAGACACCGAACACGTCCTTGCCACCGTGCGCCAACTGCACGGCATGGGCCTGCGCCTGGCCATCGACGACTTCGGCACCGGCTACTCCAGCCTCGCCTACCTGCGCCGCTTCGCCGTCGAAAAGCTCAAGATCGACCAATCCTTCATCCGCGACCTGCCCACCGACCCCGACGCCGGCGCCATCGTCCGCGCCGTCATCCAGATGGCCAAGAGCCTCAAGATCGCCGTCCTCGCCGAAGGCGTTGAAACCGCCGACATCGCCCACGACCTCGACCTGCTGGGCTGCGACTACGCCCAAGGCTACTACTTCGGCCGCCCCATGCCCGCCGAAGCCTTCGCCAAACTCCTGTAACACCCCTCCCCCCCCTGTGGGTCGGACTTCAGTCCGACAAACCCCCTTCAGCCCCATCGGAACTCAATTCCGATAGCCCCCAACACGATTCCGACGCCTCGCAACACACTTCACAACTATCGCAACACATATACGATAGTCATGAACTCATTTCCGACGCCCCACAATCGAGTTACAGACTATCGGAAGACACTTCCGACGCGTCAAAACCCTTATACGGCGCGCCAAAACAAACATATGGCAAGAAACAACACACTTCACGCTTGCCCTATATCAATAATCATAGGTAATATTTACGGCCATAGCACCCCGAAACGAAACGTACCCCGTCACGGAGAACTCATGGCCAACACACTCAAGAACCGCATGCCCGCACAAAACCTGCAGGCCGACATCGACACCTACCTCGCCCTCAAGGCCATCAACGGCTACAAGCCCTACGACAACGCCTACGCCCTTGAAGCCGTCGGCGCCCTGCACGAACAACTCCGCATCGCCCAGGAAGCCGAACTCCACGCCCAAAACGCCGCCGCCGCCGCCCGCGACGCCCTCGTCGCCATCCAGTGGAACTTCCACGACCTCATCCTCGGCGTGAAAAGCCAGGTCAAAGCCCTCTACGGCGCGGACTCGGACCAAGTGGCGGCGCTGGGGCTGAAGAAGAAGTCCGAACGCAAATCCCGGCCGCGGGTGGCAAGGGCTGCGGAAGGGGTTTAGTCAGAGAGATGGGCTGGCCTCTGCGGAAGCGGGGGCTGGATGGGATAGAAGCAACGGCGACTGGGGGTTGGGTCGCCGTTGCTTCATCTGGGATGAGGGTCTGGTTGAATGGCAGGTCCGGTAATTGGTCACATCGCTTGTGTAAAGCACCTGTCTTATCGGGCAGGCGATGAGCGCAGTAACATGTACAGCATCCCTCGGACTATCTGAACAACATAGGCAAAGCCCACTGGCTAACCTTAGCGCCAACAAGCCAGCCGCAACGCACGATGACCAAGATTTAGCAGATGGATCTGGCTCACTATTATCTGGTGAACGATCTTCCCAACGCACACCTTCGTGCGGGAAAATCAATGGAGAAGAGGTGAGCAAAACCGGAAGCCCCCTATCGTCATGCGCTCAGCTTGCAACAGACTAATCAGACCGGCGAGTTTCGGCCAGAAGCGGCCAATGCTCAAATTGCCCGAAAGCAGCCGTGCAATGTTATTGGCACATTTGAGTGATTGCAGGATTTGACGGATTATTTAATGCTGGACGCTGACTGACAGCCTCCGAAACTCGAATTTAATAACAGTGGACTACACCAATAAGGCCGACAAGTTATTGTCACGAGTCCGAAAAACCCTGAAAAAATGACGTCCACTTTACGTTATACCTTTGAGGTACGCCCTGTATGAGTTCGCCACCCCGTCTATTTATTTCCTACAGCTGGTCAACATCCGAACACGAACAGTGGGTCGTTGATCTTGCGACAGAGCTAGTAAACAGTGGCGTAGATGTTGTCCTAGATAAGTGGGATTTGCGCGAAGGCCACGACTCCATCGCTTTCATGGAAAAGATGGTCACTGACTCATCTATCTCGAAAGTCATCCTCGTATGCGATCAGGTTTACGCAAGCAAGGCTGATGGTAGGGCAGGCGGCGTTGGAACTGAAACCCAGATCATTTCTGCGGAGGTCTACGCGAAGCAGTCTCAAGATAAGTTCGTCGCAGTCATCGCGGAAAAGAACGATGCAGGCAAGCCCTGCTTACCCACGTACTACAAGTCACGTATCTACGTTGACCTTAGCGAAAGCGATCGTTACGCAGAGAACTTCGAGAAGCTCTTGCGCTGGATTTTCGACAAGCCGTTATACCTGAAGCCAGAAATAGGAAAACCACCATCATTCATCATCGAACCAGATGCACCAGCCTTGGGAACCAGCGCTCTCGCTAAACGGGTTATTGAGGGTGTAAAGGCCGACAAAGGCTACGTACGTGGCGCCCTAGACGAGTACCTTTCACTCTTCTCCGAACACCTCGAACGATTTCGCATTTCCGATGACGAAAGCGAAATGGATGATCGAATAGTGAAGTCAATTGAGGATTTCACTCCATCACGCAACGAACTGATTCAGATCATCACAGCACTTGCACAGTACACAGACCCGCAGGCGTATGTGTCGCGCATTCATAGGTTCTTTGAATCCATATTGCCGTACCTTTCACGGCCACCTCATGTCAATCGGTGGAGCGAGACAGATTTCGACAACTTCAAATTCATAGTCCATGAGATGTTTCTCTATGTTATTGCGGTTCTCCTACGCAGCGAGCACATTGAATCCGCCACATACCTATTGTCCCAGTCGTACTATGTTCCAAGCAACTCTGATTACGGCAAGAATGCAACGGTGAGCTATACAGCCTTCCGCGAGTACATGAAGTCCTTGGAGATTCGAAACCAACGACTAAAGAGCAATCGTCTCTCGATAAGGGCAGACCTACTTGAACAACGTTCAAAGACTTCTGGCGTACAGTTCCGGCATGTTATGCAGTCGGATTTTGTTTGCTTTCTCCGAGCCGACTTAACGAACACAGATAGCTACGATAGATGGTGGCCAGAGACGCTGCTTTACGCGACCCGGCACTACGGGCCATTTGAGCTGTTCGCAAGGTCCACGTCGAAGACCTATTTATCGCGCACCTTGTCGCTCTTGGGTGTTCCCAATCTCGATCTACTTAAGGCAAAGCTCGATGAGTACGCGTCCGATAGAACGAATCCCCCTCGATGGCAGTTTGAATCGATTAGCTCATCGGTATTGGTGGGCTTTGACCAACTTGGCACCAAGGAATAACCCTACGTTCGAGGCGCCTATGCGAAGAGCCGCGCAGGCGCCTCAACTCCAAGTTGAACGTCCGCTTTACTCAGGCATGAACTGCCGCTTTGGATCGAAATTTGTCTATCCGAGGGGCGGTAGTCGGCCAGATGCGGTCAGTCGCTGCGAGATCTAGAGAGCGGCCATGCGGGTGAAGCGATATGTTATCCATCTATGTGCCATCTAGACCGGATCGTTTCGCTATGCCGTCGGCTGCTGCTTGTTCTGTCATGTTATTTTGCGTGGTGTGTAGTTTTCACTTTTAAACAGTAACTTACATGACATGTTGTCAAGCACTCTGATGTTATGCGGTAAGACTGCTTCCAGAAAAAAAATTAGAAATACTCATGTCCGCGCACAAACTACACATCGCAGGTAAGGCTGTTCGTCTTCACGGGTGCCTGATGGCCCCGGATTTCAGAACTCAGCGCGTCCTCTGCTCTGACCCGTGGGATTTTGTTTCTCTCTGGCTTAAGCGCCATCATCAAAAGGACGCGCTCTTCTATTGGGAGCAAGCAAAACATTTTTTCAAGGCGTCTGCAGCGCTTTCAGAGTTGTCCGCACCACTCACCTCTTACTACTGCTTCCTAAACGCGACTAAAGCACTACTCGCTTCAAAGGGCGAATCTTTCGTCGAAAGTCATGGCGTCGGCGGAAGATCCGCGGATGGTCACAAGTCCTTGGTAAATGAAATAGTCGACTTTCAAGGCAGCGGGATTCTTCCCGCGCTTTGTAAATATCTTGCAGAACCAGATAACGCCGGGCGGTTTCAAGTCTGAAGTGCAACACCGGGTTGAAAGTTCATGATTTCCCTCGCAAATACCTCTGCTGGAGTTTCAAAGTCGAGGCATTT
>NZ_SDKK01000020.1:27255-90804 GCF_008107625.1 Zoogloea oleivorans | reverse complement strand
GCGGCTGCCCTGATGAGCCTGATCCAAAGCGCCAAGCTCAACGGGCTCGACCCCTACGAGTACCTGCGTGATGTGCTCACGCGGCTGCCCACACAAAAGGCCAGTCGGATCTCGGAATTACTGCCCCACCGCTGGGCAAGCGTACGCGCTGGCTGAATTCAAAAGAAATTGAAGCGTATTCGTGTCCACGTCGTTCGGCGTGGACACGAATACGCTATTTGGGCTGCCCGGGGGAGATGGGGTGGCCGGACGCTTACACAGGAAGAAGAAGGCCGCCCCGTAGCCCACCGCCACGATCAGGCTCGGCACCAGGCGGCTGAAGCCTTCGGCATTTTTGAGGGCGGACGTTGCCACCACCTCGCAGGCAATAGCCAGACCCAGATAGACGTAATGCATGGACAGGAAATGAGCCGGGGAAAAGTCAAAAGGGGACACCACCGGCCGAAGCTTACATCACGTCCCCGGCCGTCCAGACTAGCGCCGCTGCCGCTTGGGCCCCTCGCTGGCGGTAATCGATGCTATCGGATAAGTCTGCCCGCGCACGACGATGGCGCCGGTATTGTCGAGGATGCCGGACGGGCCGGTGACAAAGCCGAGGTTCTCCGCATAGGCCAGTTGCCGTGATGGCACAACGAGCTTCACCCGGTACCACTTCCGGAAGTTGTCCTGGATCAGCAGCGTGAAGTCATCCACCGGCACCCAGTCGCGGATGCCGCCGTGGTTTACGCCGGGGATGACGAGCTGCGGGGTATCTGCTGCTTCGACCTGACGGGCATCGTCCTCGGCGGCGGCCAGGCCGAGCCAGCCGACAGCCAACCCGAACACAAGGAGCCAGACGAACGAGGTGAGGTGTCGCATGATGCTTTTCCTTTCAGGGAATGCCACAGCCCGACAGGGACACCACCAGCTCGCGGAACTCGGCGCTTGCCGCCGGGGTGCTGCCCAGACGCTTGACGGCCGTCATCTCCGCAGGATGGAGACGGCGATCTCCGGCGGCGTCTTGCTGCCGATGCCAAAGCCGCCGAGGCGAAGTTCGGCGAGAGGAAACAATGAAGACTTGCCGGAACATAAGTAGATGTCCGGATGTCCCACCAGAGTAATCTTCAATCAGCCCCCCCAAGCGGAGTACATCGCCATGCTGGAAGAAGAGGATTCGTTCGCAGTCAATTCCCGTCAGCCGGACATGTCTGATTACACCCGCCCCAAAGTCGCGACACAGACGAATGTCGCCAAAGCGGGGGAATCAACACCCGCTACCGGCGCCGAAACCAAGATCAAGCAGAACGCCGCAATACTGCAGGCCTCGCTCGACGTGTCGCTTCAATCGAAGAACGAGCCGCTGGCTCTGCTGCTGAAGTCGGCGATCAATGGCATCAACGATCTGCTCAAGGCGCAATTCGGCGACAACGCCCTGCAGGAAGCAGCCAGCCAGGACAACACGCCTACGGGCACAGCGGGCCGTATCGTGTCCTTGTCCACAGGCTTTTTCGAAGCCTTCAAGCAGCAGCATCAAGGCGAGGATGCCAACGAGGTGCTGAGCAAATTCATGAGCACCATCCGTAGCGGCTTCGAGCAAGGCGCCCGGGAAGCGCAGGACATCCTGAAGGGCATGGGCGTTCTGTCCGGCGACATTGCCAGCAACATCGACAAAACCCTCGCACTTGTCAATCAGGGCTATGCCGACTTCGAGGCCACCCAGAGGAAAAACCTTTCAGACACCCCTGCGGGCTAGGCCGGAATCTCAGCGGCGCTGCCGCTTGGGAACGACTCAGCCCCAGCGCAAATCGGTGCGCGACAGGGGCAGTTGGCGCACCCGCTTGCCGGTGGCGGCAAAAATCGCGTTGCACACCGCCGGCGCCAGCGGCGGGAAGGCGGGTTCGCCGAGGCCGGTGACCGGATAGTCGGTCTTCACGAAATGCACCTCGATCTTCGCCGGTGCGTCGGAGATGCGGATCAGCGGATAGTCGTTGAAGTTGCCCTGCACCGCGCGGCCGCGTTCGATGTTGATCTCGGGGAACATCAGCGTGCCCAGGCCATCGACGATGGAGCCCTCGACCTGATTCTCGGCACCCGAGAGGTTCACGATCTGCGCGCCGATGTCGGTGGATACCACCACCCGGTCGAGCTTGAGGCTGCCGTCCTTGCCCACCGTCACCTCAGCCACCTGGGCGATATAGCCCCGGTGGCTGAAGTGGAAGGCGATGCCCTGGCCCTGCCCCTTCGGGAGTTTCTTCTTGCCCCAGCCGGCCTTGTCGGCCACGTCCAGCAACACCCGGCGCATGCGGCTGACGTCGTAGGGCACGCCCCGCTCGCCGGTGCCCGACACGATGGCCTTGTCGCCGAGGATTTCGAGGCGGAATTCCAGCGGGTCGCGGCCGGCGGCGTGGGCCAGCTCGTCGATGAAGCTGTGGAAGACCCACGCGAACACGTTGCTGCCCGGCGCCCGCCAGGGGCCCATCGGCACGCCGCATTCGATGGCGGTCTGTTCCAGATGGCAATTGTCGATCCAGCGGCCGGGGAACTCGTCGCCGCTCAGACTGCCGCCGCTGCCGGTTTGCAGGGTGGTCTTGCCGTCGCGGGTGACCGGGTTGGCGAAGGTGACGAAGTGGTTGTGCCAGGCGATCAGCTTGCCCCTGGCATCCGTGCCGCCGCGCAGGAAGTGAAAGCCGCCGGCCCGGAAGTGGTCGTGGCGCAGGTCGTCCTCTCGGCTCCAGGTGAGCTTCACCGGTGCACCGACACGCTGGGCAATGGCCGCCGCCTCAACGATGTAGTCGGCTGACAGGCGCCGGCCGAAGCCGCCACCGCTGCGGGTGATGTGGAGGGTGATCTTCTCTTTGGGCAGGCCGAGGGTGGCGGCCACCAGATCCTGCCCGGCGGCCGGGTTCTGGGTGGGGGCCCACAGTTCCAGCGCGCCGTCACGGAACCAGGCGGTGCAGTTTTGCGGCTCGAAGCTGGCGTGGGAGATGAAGGGGTAGGTGTAGTCGGCCTCGACGGTTTTGGCGGCACCGGCCAGCGCGGCGTTCACGTCGCCGTCCTTGCGCAGCTGGGTGGTGCCGGGCTTTTTGGCCAGCGCCTTCGCCTGGGCCACGAAGCCGGCCCAGCTCTGCCCGCCAAAGCGGCCCTCGTCCCATTCGACCTGCAACTGCTTGCGGGCGCTGAAGGCGGCCCAAGTGGAGTCGGCAAGGATGGCCACGCCGGGCAGCAGCCCGCGCAGATCGTCGGTCCCCTCGATGACGAAGGCGTCCTTCACACCCGGCAGGGCCTTGATGGCGTCCAGGTTGACACGCTTCACCT
Organism: Zoogloea oleivorans; assembly: GCF_008107625.1. Classification (GTDB taxonomy): domain Bacteria; phylum Pseudomonadota; class Gammaproteobacteria; order Burkholderiales; family Rhodocyclaceae; genus Zoogloea; species Zoogloea oleivorans. The sequence continues at coordinate 87,510 of NZ_SDKK01000020.1, read as the reverse complement.
TGCCACCGAACACCGGCGACTTTTCATACACGGCGTAGAGCATGCCCGGCAGTTTGGTGTCGATGCCGAACAGGGGCTTGCCGGTGACGACGGCGTGGTTGTCCACCCCGCTGATGCGCTTGCCGAGGAGCTTGAAATCCTTCGGGTCTTTCAGCGCCACGGTCTTGGCCTCGGGCACCGGCAGCGTCGCGGCCTTGTCCACCAACTGGCCGTAGCCGAGCTTGCGCTTGCTCGGGCGGTGATGAACGGCGCTGTCGGCGGCGAAGCACTCGGCCGCCGGCACCTTCCAGGTCTGGGCGGCGGCGTCGATCAGCATCGCCCGGGCGGTGGCGCCGAGGCGGCGGAACTCGTCGTAATTGGTGGGCGTGGAGGTAGAGCCACCGGCGCTCTGGCGGCCATAGGCCGGGTCGAGGTCGCCCTGCACGATGCGCACATCCTTCCAGCTGACCTCCAGTTCTTCGGCGATCACCGCCGGCAGCGATGTCTTGATGCCCTGGCCGATTTCCGGCTGCTTGGAGATCAGCGTGACGATGCCGTCACGGCCGATGCGGATGAAGGCGCTGGGCCGGAACTCGGCGCCCGGCGCAGCCGAGGGTTTGGCAACCTGCTCGGCGGCGTTGGTCGTGCCGTTCAGATAGAAGCCAAGAACAAGGCCGCCACTGGCAAGGGCGGATTTGCGCAGGAAGTTGCGGCGGCCGGCGCTAGCGGGTTCAAAGGCGTTCATTTGCTGCCTTTCTTCGGTCCGGCGGCCAGCTGGGCAGCGGCCTGGTGAATGCCGGCGCGGATGCGCAGGTAGGTGCCGCAACGGCACAGGTTGCCGGCCATGGCACCGTCGATTTCCTCGTCGGTGGGCTTGGGGTTCTCTTTCAGCAGGGCGGCGGCGGTCATGATCTGGCCGGCCTGGCAGTAGCCGCACTGGGGTACATCGAGCAGCAGCCAGGCTTTTTGCAGGGGATGCTCGCCCTTGGGGTCGAGGCCTTCGATGGTCGTCACCTGCTTGCGGCCGACGGTGGAGACGGGCGTCATGCACGAGCGGGTGGGCACGCCGTTGAGATGGACGGTACACGCGCCACAATGGCCGGCCCCGCAGCCGAACTTGGTGCCTGGCAAGTCCAGGTTGTCACGCAAAACCCACAACAGGGGCGTGTCCGGCGCCACATCGACGCTGCGGCTCTGCCCGTTGATGGAAAGGGAGTAATTGCTCATGGCGAAGGGTCGATCCTGATGAAGGAAGGGATGACGGTTTTATAGACCGGAAAGGTAATCGGCGAGGGCTTCGATGTCGGCGTCGCCGAGGGCCCTGGCAATGCTGTTCATGATCCCGTCCGGACTGTTGCTGCGGATGCCGGCCTTCCAGTCCTGCAACTGCTTGAGCATGTAGGGCGAAAACTGGCCACCCAGACGCGGGTATTCCGGCACCGTGCTGTTGCCGTCCGGGTTGTGGCATTCCTTGCACACGTTGTCGTCGGACCAGGCCCGGCCGGCAACGGAATCGCCCACGGCGATGCGCGGATTCGGGTGGCTGTCCGCGGCCTGGGCCAGCGCCGTGGCAGCAAAAAACAGGACGCCGAGGGCGTTGCGGATCAGTCGTATCGAAATGGAAGCCATGGATCGCTCAAAGGGACTTGATGGGCTTGAAGCGGTCGTGACAGGCACGGCAGTCGCGGGCGATACCCAGCGCCGACTCGAAGGCCCCGTCAAAATCGCCCTGCGCCGCCTGACGCGCCGCCGCGGCGGCACGCTCGCGTCCGTCGTAGGAGAGCAGCAGCGGATCGTCGTGCTCGCCGCGCGCTTCATAGAAACGCTCCATCAGACCGTAGAAGTGCTCCAGCGCCTTGGCGTCTGCCACTGCGGCCGGTGCATCGTGGCGCTTGAGATGGGTCAGGATGGTCTGGCTGTGACGGTCGATCTTCTGCATCCACACGTCGAACTCGAGGATGCTGCCCGCCGATGTGGCCTGGGCCAGCAGGCTGGCGCCCAGGCCCAGGATCAAGACGGCCCGCCGGATGCTTCGACTCACGGCTTGCGGCTCGCCGGCCATCAATCCTGCTTGTAAACGTTGTGGCAAGTCTTGCAGGCCCGGCCCAGCTCGGCCGAGGCGGCGGCTGCCGAATCGAAATCGTTGGCGGCAACGGTGGTCACGATCTTCGTGGACAGCGCAATGCTCTTTTCCGAGAGCTTCACGCCCTCTTCCGCATCGCCCTTCTTCACGTAGTGATCCACCACTTCCTTGAACATTTTTTCCAGTTCCCGGGCGTCGGCGGTGGCGGTCTTGGCATCCTTCAGGCCGATGGCGGAATCCGCGCTCTTGAAGGTGTCTTCCACGTTGCGCATGAAGTCTTCGTCCACCGCACCCGAGGCAGTGAAGGCGCTGCCGGCGAGAACGGCAGCCAAGGCAAGGTGAGCAAGTTTCTTTTTCATGATCTCTGTGCGGGGCATGTCGGGGGCGAAGAGGCTCGCCTCCGCGGGGTTTTACGTAATGATTTCCTTCACCACGTCGCCGAAGACCGTGGTGGCCTTTTCCTGGCGGCCCTGGTACTGGAAGGTGAGCTTGCGGTGGTCGAGGCCCAGCTGGTACAGCAAGGTGGCCTGCAGGTCGTAGGTATCGACAATGCCGCTGGCGGCGCGCAGGCCGATCTCGTCGGTGGCGCCGTGGGTGTAGCCGGCCTTGATGCCGCCGCCCGCCACCCACGAGGTGAAGCCCCAGGGGTTGTGGTCGCGGCCGTCACCGGTCTGGCCATACGGCGTGCGGCCGAACTCGGAGGTCCACACCACCAGGGTGTCCTTGAGCAAACCCCGGGCTTCCAGGTCGGCGAGCAGGCCGGCGATCGGCTTGTCCACCAGCCTGGCCATGGTGGCGTGGTTCTTCTCGATGTTGTTGTGGGCATCCCAGTCCGGCAGGCTGTCGTCCGGCGAGCCGGAGATCACATGCACGAAGCGCACGCCCTTCTCCACCAGGCGACGGGCACGCAGCAGGTTGGTGCCGTACTCGACGGTGGACTTGTCGTCCAGGCCGTACATGGCCTTGGTGGCCGCCGTCTCCTTGGACAGGTCCACCGCTTCCGGGGCCGAGGTCTGCATGCGGTAGGCCAGATCGTAGGAACGCAGGCGGGCTTCCAGTTCGGTGTCGGCCGGGTAGCGGGCGGCAGTGCGCTGGTTGAGGCTCTTCAGCAGGTCGAGGGTGTTCTTTTGCTCGGTGTCGGAAATGCCGGCCGGGCGATCAAGGTGGAGGATCGGAGAATCACCCTGACGGAAGGCGGTGCCCTGGTACACCGCCGGCAGGAAGCCGGAACTCCAGATCACCTGACCACGACCGCCGCCGCCGGTGCTGCGGCCGTTGGCCAGCACGACGAAGGCCGGCAGGTCGGGGTTACTGGTGCCCAGGCCGTACTGGATCCACGACCCCAGGGCCGGGCGACCCGGCACCAGGCCGCTGGTGTGCAGCTTGAGCGAGGCGATGACGTGGGTCGAGCCTTCGGTCTTGCTGCCCTTCAGGAAGCAGATCTTGTCGGCGTGGGCCGCCAGATTCGGCACCAGGTCGGAGAACCACGCGCCGCTCTGGCCGTGCTGCTTCCAGGTGCGCTTGGTCGCGTAAAGGGCGCCGACGCCGCCGTCGGTGGCCGTCTTGAGGTTCTTCGAGAACGAATCCGGCAGCGGCTGGCCGTGCAGCTTGACGAGGTCCGGCTTGTAGTCGAACAGATCGAGCGTGGACGGCGCGCCGGCCATGTGCAGCCAGATCACCGCCTTGGCCTGCGGCGCGTGGTGCGGCTGCTTGGGCGCCAGCGGGTCGAGAAACTCGGCAGCCTGCACCGAGGAGATGAAGCCGCCGCCCGGCAGCAGGCCGCTGAAGGCGTAGGCACCGATACCGTAGCCAGCATTGACGAGGAAGCGCCGACGGGCGTTTTGATCGTTGGTCATTGTTGTGTCCTTGTTCTCTGGGGGCCTTACAGGCGATAGAGGAATTCGTTGGAATTGACCACGGCGTGCACCAGCTCGACAAAAGCAGCGCTGCGGGCCGGGTTGGCCTTGGCGGCCGACCCTGCGGATGCGCCAGCGCCTTCGTCATCCGATGCGGCCTTGGCGGTCTTGATCTGCTGGGTGTCCAGGTAGGACAGCAAGGTGGCGCGCTCGAACTTGTCGGGCGTACGGCCGTAGAGGGTCTTGAACAGGCCTTCAAGCTTTTCCTTCACGGCGCCGGCGTCTTTTGCACCAATCGGTGCAACGGCCTTCTTGCCGCTGGCGAGCTGCGTACCGACGAGCTTTTCCTGCTTGTCGAGGAAGCTCAACAGGCTTTCCTTCTCGCTCTTGTCGGGCGTGCGGCCAAAGGCGATCTGGTACAGGCGGTCGAGACGGGCCGACTCGCTCTCGCCGGCTTCGCGGATCACCCGGCCGGCCAGGGCCTTGGACCACTCGAAGACCAGGTCGCTGTTGGCCAGGGCCAGGGCTTGCGGCGCAGTGGTGGTGACTTCACGACGGCCATGCACGAGCTGCGGGTTGGCCCAGTCGAAGGTGTCGAGCAGCGGGTACGGCGTGTTGCGGCGCACGAAGATGTAGGCGCTGCGACGATGCTGGTCGGCCTGGCTGTCGGAGACTTTCCACGCGTTGCGGTTGTCGAAGTTGGCCGGAACCGGCGGATACACCGACGGGCCACCCACCTTTTCTTCGAGCAGGCCGGCGGCGTAGAGCAGCGAATCGCGAATCTGCTCGGCGTCCAGGCGCTGACGCGGGAAGTAGGCCAGCAGCTTGTTTTCCGGGTCGATGCTGACCAGCTCTTCGCGGTGATCGGACGACTGGCGATAGACGCTGGAAAGGAGGATTTCCTTCTGCAGCTTCTTCACGCTCCAGCCGTTCTTGACGAAGCTGTCGGCCAGGTAGTCGAGCAGCGCCGGATTGACCGGCTTCTGGCCCATCTTGCCGAAGTCATTGACCGTATCGACCAGGCCGCGGCCGAAGTACTGGTTCCACACCCGGTTCACCAGCACCCGCGAGGTGAGCGGGTTGCTGTCGCTGGCGATCCAGCCGGCAATGGCCGTGCGACGACCGGACGAGGTGGCGGTGGGCACGATCTTCGGCGACTCGGCCGACAGGGCCGACGGCAGGCCCGGCTGGACTTCTTCGAGCTTGCGGTCGTAGATGCCCTTGAACAGCACGTGAGTCGGGGGTGACTCGCTGCTGCCCAGTTCGGTGGCGGTGGAGATGTAGCCCGGGTCCTTCGGCTTGAGCGAGTCGAACTTCTTGAGTTCGGCGCTCAGCTTTTCAAACTCGGCGTACTGGGCCTTGTCCTTCTCCTTCATCTGGTTGGCCGCGTTGCGGGTGCGGCCGGACATGGTCCACAGGTTGCGGTGGTAGATCCAGCGATCGTAGGCGTTGCGGTCCTTCTCGGGCTTGGTGATCGACTCGCGGGTCTCGGGCACGAAGCCGAGCACGCGGTCGGCCTCGGCCTTTTCGATGTAGGGCTTGAGCAGCGCATCCTGCCTGGCGCGGATGTCCTTGGTCGCTTCTTCCCACTTGGCCTGACGGGTCGAAAAGTCGGACAGATCCTTGCCGGTGAGGGGCGTGACGTCGTCGCGGAAGCTGGTGTTCGCGAAGTAGGCCTGGAGCTGGTAGTACTCCTTCTGCGTGAACTTGTCGAACTTGTGGTTGTGGCACTGGGCGCAGTTGGCCGTGGTGGCCAGGAACACCGAACTGATGGTGTCGGCAAGGTCGTTGCCGATCTCCTGCTTCTTCAGATTCAGGTCGCGGGCGTTGATCTCGTCCGGAAAGTTGCGCAGGAAACCGGTGGCCACCAGGGCGTCCTTGCGGTCGGGCCACAGTTCGTCGCCGGCCAGTTGTTCCTTGATGAAGGTGTTGTAGGGCTTGTCGTCGTTGAAGGCCTTGATGACATAGTCCCGGTAACGCCACATGTTGGGCCGGGTGCCGTCGGTGTTGTAGCCGTCGCTGTCGGCGTGGCGGGTCAGGTCGAGCCAGCGACGGCCCCAACGCTCGCCGTAGCGGGACGAGGCAAGCAGGCGGTCGACGAGCTTTTCGTAGGCGTTGGGCGACTTGTCATTGACGAAGGCCTTGACCTCTTCCGGGGTCGGGATGATGCCCCAGGTGTCCAGCGTGACCCGGCGGATCAGCGTGGCCCGGTCGGCATCGGGCGAGGGCTTGATGTCTTTCGCTTCGAGCTGCGCCAGCACCAGTGCGTCGATCGGCGAACGGACCCACTTGGCGTCCTTCACGGCAGGCGTCGCCGGGCGGGCGACGGGCTGGTAAGCCCAGTGCGGCTGACTCTGGCTGCCACGCCTGGGGGCGACCTCGACGGCACTGGTCTCGGCGGCAACAACGGCCACCGACTCAAGCGCCATCACACCGCTCAGGCTCCAGACTACGGCAAGGTAGGCTGCTTTTCTTTTCATCTTCTCTACTCCTGTGGATTCACCTGGAACACCGCTGGCGCTCCGTTCCGCCGCCAGTGCTAAACGCCAACTGGCTCTGGAGAAGAAACAGCAGATTCCGTGCCGACCCCACAGGCGTTGATTCGAAAGACATGGGAAATAAAATCAAGCATTTGAATTTGAAAAACAAATTCAACGTTATTTCAACGCCTTCCAGGTCCAGCCGGGGTCTTTTCAATGCCATGCAACCAGGCCGACTGTTGCCAGCCCAGCAAGCGGATAAACGGCCGTGCTGCGGCACCAACAGTTCGTCAGCAGCCCGGCACCGGCCACCTGAACGGAATGCGCTCAGGGCAGCCCCGAAAGGTAGTCGCTCAAGGCACGAATATCCTGGTCGGTGAGCGGGCGGATCACCGTGTTCATGACACCGTCGCGGCTGTTGCTGCGCTCGCCACTGCGCCAGTCGAGCAGTTGCTTCTCCAGGTAGCGCCACTCCTGCCCGCCAATCAGCGGCGATTCGGCCCCCAGCCCGGCCAGCCCCTTGCCGCCCGGGCCATGGCAGGTGATGCAGGCCGTTACGCCCCGCGCCGGATCGCCCTTTTCGTAGAGCGCCCTGCCCGCCGCGCTGTCACCCGTTCCATCGCCCTTCATCGGCGTGCGGCTGGCAAAGTAGGCGGCAATGTCGACGATGTCTGCTGGATCCACCGTTCTGGCCATCATGCTCATCACGTCATGCTTGCGCGCGCCGCTGCGAAAGTTGTCGAGCTGCTTGATGATGTACGCCGCCGACTGCCCGGCCAGCTTGGGGTGACGCCCCTCGGAACTGGCGCTCTGCCCGAAACCGTGACCGTCCGCCCCGTGGCACTCCTGGCAACGCTCGTCCTCCGACTTGAGCGCTCCACGCTGCGGATCGCCCCTGGCGACAGCCACGGCAGCCGCCTTCCCCTTCCCGGCCTGGGCCATGACCGGCGCAGACAGGACGAGCGCTGCCAGCAGCAGCGCCAGGACCACGCCTCCCAAACAACTCACCGGGGCCTGGCCCCTTCCTCGCAAACCCCTCATCGGCAAATCGACCTCAGCGGCGGGCCGACGCCAGACGGGTTACGGTTTCGAGGGCTTTTTCCACGTTGGCCACCGGGGCGACCCCCCCGATGGTGGCGGCGACCTTGCCGTCGGGCTTGATGACGTAGGTCACCCGATCCACGCGGCCATGGTCGATGTCATTGCCCTTGCTGTCCTTGCGACCGGCCGGCGTGTCGACCACGGCCAGGTCGAAAGAGCGGGCGATCTTGCCGTCCGGGTCGGAGGCCACCGCCACTTTGCCGGCGCAGTATTCGGGGTCGGCCGAGAAGGCATTCAGACGCCCGATGCTGTCGAGGGACACGCCAATCACCGTGGCACCGGCCGCGGCAAATTTGTCGATATTTTCGGCAAAGGTGTGAGCCTGCAGATTGCAGCCGCCGGTAAAGGCCGACGGATAGAAATAGACCACCACCGGCCCCTTTTTCAGGGCGTCCTTGAAGGTGTAATTGAAGGCCTTGCCGGCCAGGGAGGCCTGGGCGCTGAAGTCCGGCGCCTTGTCGCCCTCATTCAGGGCGGCCAGGGAGGGCGTGGCAAACAGGGCAGACAGCAAAAGAGCGGGAACAAGCGCGCGGTTCATCAAAGTCATTTCCTCAGCATTTCTTGTTTTGTATTCGGAAAAGCAGGAATCGCTTGCGGCGCAGGGCCCGAAGCGATTCCTGCATCCCTTATCAGGCCAGGATTTCCTTCACGACCTTGCCATACACCACGGTCGGGCGTTCCGAACGGCCGTTGTTGATGAAGGTGGTCTTGAGGTGATCAAGGCCGAGCAGGTGCAGCACCGTGGCGTGCAGGTCGTAGGTATCCACGGCCTTGTCCTTGTCGGCTACCTGCACACCCAGCTCGTCCGTCTCGCCGAAGGTGTAGCCGGCCTTCACGCCGCCGCCCGCCACCCACTGGGTGTAACCCCACGGATTGTGGTCGCGGCCGGTACCGCTCTCGCCCCACGGGGTGCGGGAGAACTCGGAGGCCCACACCACCAGCGTCGAATCGAGCAGGCCGAGGGTCTTGAGATCAGCCAGCAGGCCGGCGATGGGCTTGTCCACCATGCGTGCCTGGGTGGCGTGGTTGCCGTCCAGGTCACTGTGGGCGTCCCAGCTGCGCCGCTCGTTATCCTGCACGTTGCTCGGATAGCCGGACACCACCTGGATGAAGCGAACGCCCCGCTCCACCAGGCGACGGGCACGCAGCAACACCTTGCCGTAGCTTTCGCTCGTCGGGTCGTCGATGCCGTAGAGCTTGAGCGTGGCTTCGGACTCCTTCGACAGATCGACCGCTTCCGGCGCGGCCTTCTGCATGCGGTCAGCCAGTTCGTAGGATTCGAGACGGGCCCGCAGTTCGGTGTCGTTCGGACGACGATCGCCGCCGAGCTTGTTGAGATGCTTCAGCAGATCCAGCGAGGCCCGCTGCTGGTCGGCGGAACGCAGGTCCGGACGCTCGAGGTAGAGAATCGGCGAATCGCTGGGCCGGAAGGCCGTGCCCTGATAAACCGCCGGCAGGAAGCCGGAGCTCCAGTTCACCGAGCCGGCGCTGGGTTCCTGCTCGCCGTTGTAGAGCACCACGTAGGACGGCAGGTCCGGGTTGAGGGAACCCAGCGCGTAATTGATCCACGCCCCGAGGGACGGGCGGCCCGGGTTCAGATCGCCCGTGTTGAGCTTCAGGATCGAGATGTCGTGGGTCGCGCCAACAGTCACGCTCGACTTGATGAAGGCCAGCTTGTCGGCCTGCTGGGCCAGGTTGGGCAGCAGTTCGGAGAACCACGCACCGCTCTCGCCGTACTGCTTGAAGGTGCGCTTGTTGGACGCAAAAAGCTTGTTCACCCCGCCCTGGGTGGAGGTCTTGATGCCTTTCAGGAAGGACGCCGGCACCGGCTGGCCGGCCAGCTTGAAGAGCTCCGGCTTGTAGTCATACAGGTCCAGCGTGGAAGGCGCGCCGTTCTGGTGGAGCCAGATCACCGATTTGACCTTGCCCGGAAAGTGCGGCTGCTTGGCGGCCAGCGGGTCGATCAATTCGGCCGCCGTGGCGGCATTGATGTAGCCCACGCCCGGGATGAAGCCGCTGGCGGCAACACCGCCTACACCCAGCCCGGCCTTGAGAAGAAAGTCGCGACGGTTGGTACTCATGATCGGTTTTCCTTATTTCGAATAATCGGGGTTGGTCAGAAGCGGTAGGCGAAATCGTTGGAATTGGCCACGGTGTGCACCAGATCGACGAAGGCCGCGCCACGCACCGGATTGATGCTGGACGGATCCTTCAGGCCGACCGGCACCGCGGCTTCGAACTTGCCGGCGGCAACCTTTTTCTGGACGACGCTTTCTTCCCTGGCCAGGAAGGCCTTCAGCGCAGCCGTCTCGGCCTTGCTCGGCTCGCGGGAGAAGAGGATCTGGTACAGGCGGTTGAACTGGGCAGATTCGTCCTTGCCCGCTTCATTGATGATCCGACCAGCCAGCGCCTGCGACCAATTCACCACGATGTCGCTGTTGAACAGCGTCAGAGCCTGCAGCGGCGTGGTGGTCACGTCACGCTTGTGGTGGGCCTGGGAAGGGTTGGCCGGATCGAAGTTCTGCAGCAGCGGGTACGGCAGGCTGCGGCGGCTGAAGATATAGACGCTGCGACGGTTCCAGTCGGCCTTGTCCTTCGACACGCTCCAGGCACGGTTGCCGTCAAAGTCGGCCTGACCGCCTTCGAGCACCTTGGCAATCGGCGGGAACACCGACGGGCCGCCCACCACATCGGTCAGCTGACCGGATGCGTACAGCAGGGCATCACGGATTTCCTCGGCTTCAAGGCGCTTGCGGGGGTACACCGCCAGCAACTCGTTCTTCGGATCCAGCCTGGCCACATCGTCACGCGGGTCGGAAGACTGACGGTAGACGCTGGACAGCATGATCTCCCGTTGCAGCTTCTTCACGCTCCAGCCGTTCTTGACGAAGCTGGTGGCCAGATAGTCGAGCAGTTCCGGATTGGTCGGCTTCTCACCGGCACGGCCAAAGTCGGCCAGCGTGCCGACAAGCCCCTTGTCGAAATACTGTCCCCACACGCGGTTCACATACACCCGCGCCGTCAGCGGGTTGTTGGCGCTGGACAGCCAGTTGGCCAGCGCCGTGCGGCGGCCGGACGAGGTTGCCGTCGGCTTGATGTCGATCTTGTCGCCACCCCACAGGGCCGGAATGCCCGGCTGGACTTCTTCAAGCGGACGCTCGTGGATGCCACCGAAGCGCACAAAGGTGGGCGGCGAATCCGAATGACCAAGTTCCGTCGCCGCGGTGATGTTGGTGGAACCGCGCTCGGGGCGCAGGTGGTCGAACTTGCGCAGTTCGGCCTGCAGCTTCTGGTAGTCCTTCCAGGCAACAATCCGGTCAGGCGTGTGATCGGCGTGGTCCTTGTTCTCGGCGGTCAGGCGCAGGTAGCCAGCGGTATCGGTATCCGCATTGAAAACCGTCTTGTGGCGGAAGTTCACCCAGCGGTCCAGCGCGTTCCAGTCCTTCTCGGCCTTGAAGATGGATTCCCGGCTGTCGGTCAGGTAACGCTCCTTCTGATACTTGACGCCCGCCTCCTTGTACGGCGCCAGCACGGCCGCCTGCTTGTCGCGGATGGCCTTGGTGGCTTCGCGGTACTTGGCCTGCTGCTCGGTAAATTTCTTGTCCCACTCGGTTTCGGTGCCCTTGAGCAACGGAAGACGCTGATCGAAGGCCGTGTTGGCGAAGAAGGCCTGGAACTGGAAATACTCCTTCTGGCTCAGCTTGTCGGCCTTGTGGTTGTGGCAGCGGGCGCAGCCGGTCGTCGAGGCCAGAAAGGTTTCACCGATGGTGTCGGTGATGTCGGTGGTGATCTGGTACTTGCGCTGCACCAGATCGCGGGAGTTGGCATTGTCGGGATAGCCGGCCAGGAAGCCGGTGGCAATCTTCGCGTCCTGGCTATCGGGCCACAACTCGTCGCCGGCAACCTGTTCCTTGATAAAGCGATCGAAAGGCTTGTCGTCGTTGAAGGCCTTGATCACGTAATCGCGGTAGCGCCAGTTATTCGGGCGGGTCGCATCGTTCTGGAAACCGGAGCTGTCGGCGTAGCGGGCCAGATCGAGCCAGCGCCGGGCCTGACGCTCGCCGAAATGGTGCGACGCCAGCAAGCGGTCGACCAGCTTTTCATGGGCATTGGGCGATTTGTCATTGACGAAAGCCTTGACCTCTTCCGGGGTCGGCAGCAAGCCCCACGCATCCAGCGTGGCGCGGCGAATGAAAGTGGCGCGATCCGTTTCGGCGGAGGGCTTGATGCCCTTTTCTTCCAGCCTGGCCAGCACGAAAGCATCGACAGGAGTACGAACCCATTTGCCCTGCTTGACCGCCGGGGCTTCCGGGTTTTTCACCGGCAAATAAGCCCAGCCGTTGGGAACCGCCGATTTCCCCGTCGCGGCCGCGGCGGCAGGTTTCTTCTCGAGCTCAGCGCCGATGGCGGAAGACGTCACCGCCAGCAAGACCGCTACACACACTCCATTTCTGACACGCATCTGCACACTCCCTGAAACGCTATTAACAAGATCGCCACGAAACACATGACACTCCTGTCGCAGCTATCGTGCCAGTGCCAGGCGTACACATTCAAAACAGCCTGCAAATAAAATAAGTTGTTTCAAATCAGCACTTAAAAACAAAAAACCGAACAATAACCCTTTGATCAAAATGGCATTTCAGCAGCATTTCATGTTGCTCCATCAGCAGCCCGTCCAGCTTGGCTGCTGATTATCAGACAGCACCAAAAACCCCCGCCCCGACAATCATCACGAGATTCAAAAAGGAATAAAAGAGTAAACCCCATCGTCATGTCCGTATTCAGACACCTGACAAACAGCATTGAGCACAGACAGACATTCCATCAAAATCCCATATCTCATTCGCATTCATATATAACCCATGTTTCTTCAGGGTAAATTAAAAACACCTCACGAAGACATATCTTTAAATCTGCATAAAGCACGCTTCAATCACCAGAAAAACCGCATGGCACAGCTAATGCTAATAACGATGGAGTCCGCCCTTCATTCATTGTTAAAAAAGAGCCATGAATCAAAATACAAAAGAAAGCCGACGTTCAGCACACCCCTCCCGTCTCAAGCCACTGGCCCTGTTTCTTGCAGGACTGGCTATTGGCACCTCCGCACCGCTCGCCGCAGCGGACGAGAAATCAGCCGCCGAACTTCAGGCAGAATTGAAGAAGGCCAATACAGAAATCCAGAATCTCAAAAAGGAACTGGAAAGAAACCGCGGCGGAATCGCAACACCCCAGGCCGCACCGGTCGCGACAGCCGTAGCCGCCCGGGAAGAAAGCGTCGAAGCAGCCACGGCAACGCAGACCCTCGACTCGGTCGTTGTCCGCAGCCGGCGCCAGCTCGAAAAGCTGCACGATGTGCCGGTATCGATCTCGGTGGTTTCGGGTGGCGAACTCGACCGCGAACAGGCTACCGACCTGGAAGCGCTGACCAAGCGCCTGGGCAACATCACCTTCAACCAGAACAACACGCGCGGCTCGTCGCTGTCGATCCGCGGCCTGGGCCGGCGCGGCTTCACCGAAACCCAGGACCCCAGCGTCGGGCTGATCGTGGACGGCGTCAGCTACGGCCTCAGCCAGCTCGGCAACTTCGACTTCTACGACGTGCAATCGGTCGAAGTGGCCCGCGGCCCCCAGGGCACCCTGCTCGGCAAGGGGGCCAGCGCCGGTGCGGTCACCGTCACCAGCCGGGGGCCGTCGTTCACCCCCAGCGCCAACTATGAAGTGACCTACGGGCAACGGGAGACGGTCTTCATCAAGGGCGCCCTCGGCGGCCCCATCATTGACGACCTGCTGGCATGGCGCGGCTCCTTCGTGGTGAACAAGCAGCGCGGCGCCTACACCGTTGCCGAGGACACCGACCGGGAAGCAGACACCATGTACAACCGGGACCGCGTCAGTGCGCGCACCCAGTTCCTGCTGACGCCCACCGCCGACCTGAACGCCAAACTCAGCCTCGACATCCAGCCCCGCGCCACCCAGCTCCAGAACGGCTTCACGGAATTCGTCCAGCAACCGCAGCGCTATGCCAACGGTACCCTGGTCGACCCCAACGGCACTGGCACCCAGGCCCGGCTTGGACGGGACTGGTTCCAGGGACGCAATTTCACCTACGACCAGTTACTCAACAGCATCGGCCGGGAAGGCAAGGTGTACCAGAACCAGACCCAGGGGCAGACCGCCGGCACCTCGGGCGCATCGGCCGAAGTGAATTACAACCTGACCGATAAGCTCACCCTCACCTCGATCACGGCCCACCGCATTTACAACTTCCAGGCACGCAACGACGAAGGCACGCCCTTCGATGTCCAGAAAAACGGGGGTGGCAGCGTTTTCTACAACCAGACCAGCCAGGAATTCCGCCTCGCCGGCAAGCCCAACAAGTTCGTCGATTACCAGACCGGCCTGTATTTCCTGCGCACCGAGAACGAGGTGGAATCAAAGAACGGCTATGGTGCCGACGCCGGCGCCTGGTACGCCAACAACAACCAGTACAACACCCTGGTCACCAACGCCGGCCTCAACGCCAGCGCAGGCGGGGCACTGCTGACCAACTCCCTCAAGGATCTGTTCCGCTTCGGCCAGCAGAACATCAATACCTTCAGCCAGGCCCTCTACGGTCAGGCCAACTTCCACCTCAGCGACGCACTCACCGTCACCGCCGGGCTGCGCATCGGCACGGAGCGGCGCACCACCGAGAACTTTGCCGACCTGCGCAACAACGGCGTCGGCGCTGCGCTCAACCCGGTGTCGTCCCGCGGCACGGCGCTGGGCGGCTTCAATTCCATCGCCTACTCCAACGCCAGTGTGGCCAACGGCACGGCGGGCAATCTGGTCAATCCCAGCACGGCGCAACTGGCGCTGGCCGACTCGGTCGCCCAGAAGTACTTCGGCGCGGCCTCCTACGCCAGCCTGAGCCCCGCCCAGAAAGCCCAGGTCGCCGCCGCCAAGGCCATCCGGGCATCCCAGATCGGTGCGCTGATCACCGGCGTGCGCAGCGACTACAAGGACCAGATCCACACTGCGGTACTCAGCCCCAAGTACAAGTTCAACGACAACGTGACGGCCTATGCCAGCTGGCAGTACGGAGAGAAATCCGGCTCGGCCCTCAACGTCAACGGCGTCGCCACCACGGTCAAGCCGGAGCGCACCAACGCCTATGAACTGGGGGTAAAGACCTTCCTGCTCGACAAGACGCTGACGCTCAACGCCGACGTGTATCTGATGGACATCAAGGACTACCAGCAGAACGTCGTCGCGGTGGACCAGTTCGCCACCCAGGACAACATCAACAACAACGTGACCAACCCGCTGGCCTACACCAGCGTGCAGGGCAACGTACCGAAGGTGCAGGTTTCCGGCGTCGAAGTGGATGCCGCCTACAACGGCCTCCGCTACACCAGCTTGCGGGCCGCCGCCTCGTATAACGACGCCCGCTACAAGGACTTCCCCAACGCCGGCAAACCCTCGGAGCTGGCCTACCTGTCCAGCCCCTTCATCGACCGCAGTGGTCAGCGCCTCGGCGAAGCCCCGTACTGGACGGTCAATGTAAGCGGTGAATACCGGCGCCCGGTCTTTGGCGACAAGGTCTTCCACACCAGCTTCACCACCGCCTACATCGGCAGCACCACCACCGACGAGCTGATGTCGGACTACTCGTGGGTGCCGGACCGGGCCACCACCGACCTGGCCATCGGCCTCGGTCACCACAAGGGCAACTATGACGTGACACTGATCGCCAAGAACGCCTTCAACAACAACGCCCACGAAAAGGGCTGGAACAGCTACACGCCCTACCCCTACCCGCGCTGGTTCGGCATCGTTCTCAGCGGCAAGCTCTAAGGCCAAACATCCCGCCACACAACCCGCCCCGCAAGGGGTGGGCCGCACTGCGCCGCAGCAAACAGCGTGCACACGCAACTGTTGCCCCTGCAGCACCCACCCGCTGTGCGGCTCGCCCAGGCACTCTTCGTTCCGTAACGATTCCATGCCGAACGCAAACCGGCCTTTACAAAAAGGCCCCTGTTTTTACACGACTAATCCGCGGAAATATCGATTCCAGAATTTCATATAAACCCTTCAGGGAGCAGTGGCACACCAATTGCGAAAGTACGGGACGGAATCTTTTACAGGAACTGTCTCGTCATGAGCCAAAACAATATCAAGCGGGCAGCCCAAGCGGCACGCCACAACAAAACCGTCCAGTTTCGCCTGACCCCCTTTGCCGCCGCCGTGGCAGCCGTCGCCTTCCTTGCTGCCGGCGGCGTTCAAGCTCAGGAAAAATCCGCCTCCGAACTGCAGGCCGAAGTCACCCGCCTCCAGCAGGCCCTCGAAAAAGCCCAGCAGGACCTGAACAAGAAGCAGGGTGTTGCCGCTCCGGCCCCGGCACCTGTCGCCGCCCCGGTGGCCACTGTCGCCCCGGCTGCCGAAGAAAACGTCGCCCTCGACGCCGTGGTGATCCGCTCCCGCAACCGCATTGAAAAACTGCAGGATGTACCCCTGTCGGTGTCCGTGGTGACCGGCAAGGAACTCGACCGCACCGGCGCCGACGACATCAAGGCCATCACCCAGCGCCTCGGCAACGTGTCCTGGAACCAGGGCAACCAGCGCACCTCCAGCCTGTCCATCCGCGGCATCGGCAAGCAGAGCCAGACCGAGGCCCAGGACCCCAGCGTCGGCGTGATCGTCGACGGCGTGAACTTCGCCTACAACGCGCTGACCTCCAGCTTCAACTACCACGACGTCGAAGCCGTCGAAGTCACCCGCGGCCCGCAGGGCACCCTGCTCGGCAAGAACACCAGTCTCGGCGTCATCAACATCTCCACCCGCAAGCCCTCCTTCACGCCCAGCGCCGACTACTCGCTGACCCTCGGCCAGCGTGACCGGGTGATTGGCAAGCTCGCCGCCGGCGGTCCCATCGTGGAAGACCTGCTGGCCTGGCGCGGCGCCTTCGTGGTCGACAAGGGTCGCGGTGACATGATCAATGCCGACAACCGGGATCAGTCCTACCAGAACATCGACCGGGTTTCCGGCCGCGTCCAGTTTCTGCTGACCCCGACGGCCGACTTCAACGCCCGCCTGGCCCTGGAAATGCAGCCGCGCGCCGGCGAATACACCAACGGCCGCACGATCAACACGCCGACCCCGACGGTCTACTCCAACGGCACCACCAACACCCTCGGCACCGACGCCAAAACGCGCCTCAGCCGCGGCTGGTTCACCCAGCAAGGCAACTACACCTACGAGAAGGACTACCTCTACGGCGGTCGCAACGGCAACTCGGTGAATGCCGATACCGCCCGCCCGCTGGTAACCGGCAGCCGCGGTGCATCGCTCGAACTCAACTGGAACGTCGCCGATCACACCCTGACGTCCATCACGGCCTACAAGGACTACCACTTCAACGCGGTAAACGACGAAGGCACGCCCTTCGACATCCACCGCAACTCCGGCGGTTTCTGGAACGACTACAGCCAGCGCAGCCAGGAACTGCGGATCAGCTCCAAGGCCGGCGGCTTTGTGGACTACCAGGCCGGCCTGTACCTCATCAACGTCAGCAACAGCTCCGAGTACCAGCGTGAATGGGGCAACGATGCCGGCGCGTGGTTCGCCAACAACGGTCAGTACGGCCGCCTGAGCGCCACCGCGGCCGGTCAGGTGCTGATGCAGAACTCGCTGGACCGCCTGACCATGGCCTACAACTCGCCGACGGGCCTGCAAAGCATCAAGAACAAGAGCGGTGCCATCTTCGCCCAGGCCAACTGGCACCTGACCGAGCCGCTGACCCTGACCACCGGCATCCGCCTGACCCGCGAAGACCGGACCAACACCGGCTCCAGCTTTGTTCGCGACTACGGCAACGGCGCCGAACTCAACCCGGTGGCAGTCAATGGCGTGCAGCTCGGCGGCTTTGCCTCCAACAGCCAGGGCGTGCTTGGCACCAACAACGCCACCCAGTTGAGCCTGGCCGACAAGGTCGCCAACAAGTATTTCGGCGTTGCCGTCGACCCAGGCAACCCGGGTGCGGCCTACAACAGCCTGACGGCAGACCAGAAGCGCCAGGTGTCGGATGCCAAGGCGATCCGTGCCTCGCAGATGGGCGTGCTGTTCAACCAGACCCGCGCCGAATCCTACCGCGACACTCAGCCGGCCTTCGTGGTCAGCCCGTCCTACAAGTTCAACCCGAACCAGACCGGCTACTTCTCGTGGCAGTACGGCGAGAAAGCAGGCATTTCCCAGCTGACCAACGGCCTCTCCAACCTGGTCAAACCGGAGAAGACCAACTCCTTCGAACTGGGCCTCAAGTCTGCCCTGCTCGACAAGACCCTGATCCTCAACACGGCCCTCTACCTGACCAAGATCCGCGACTACCAGCAGTCGGTGCGCGTGCTTGACCAATACACCACCGGCCTCAACGCCGATGGCACCAACTACTACACCTCCGCCACCGGCAACGTGGCCAAGGTCGAGGCCAAGGGTATCGAGGTGGATGGCGTGTATGGCGGCATCCGCAACGTGACGCTGCGCTTCGCCGGCTCTTACAACGACGCCCGCTACAAGGACTTCAAGAACGCCGCCCTGGCGAACGAAGACAACTACAGCGGCGCCCCGGCCTACACGGACTTCACCGGCAAGACCCTGCCCGGCGCATCGAAGTGGGCTTTCAACTTCGGCGGCGACTACCGCAAGCCGGTGCTGGGCGACAAGGAGTTCCACGCCAGCTTCAACACGGCCTACTACAGCCGCTTCAACTCGGACAACTCCCTGTCCACCTACGGCTGGATCTCCGACTACAGCACCACCGATCTGGCCATCGGCATCGGCCGCACGGACAAGTCCTATGACGTGAGCCTGCTGGTCAAGAATGCCTTTGCCGACGACACCCCATTGTCCAAGTCATGGAACAGCTACAACCCGGCCACCCAGCGCTGGTTCGGCGTGATGTTCACCGGAAAGCTGTAAGCCAAGCCGAATCGTCCTCGTCCTTCAGCCCGGGGTAACTCCCCGGGCTTTTTTTGAGTAACGGAGAATCCGCCATGCAGATCCACCACGCGCTCCTCGGCGCCTTTTTGTTCAACGCCACAGTGGCCCTCGCCCAGCAAGCAGCCCCCGCCGCACCGGCCCAGCCCCTCGGCTTCTTCGTCACCAGCAGCGGCCTCGGCAAGGGCGCCGACCTGGGCGGTCTGAGCGGTGCCGACGCGCACTGCCAGAAGCTCGCCAGTGCCGTCGGCGCCGGCAATCGCACCTGGCGCGCTTACCTGAGCACCCAGGCCGCCAACGGCCAGCCCGCCGTCAACGCCCGCGACCGCATCGGCAAGGGCCCGTGGGCCAACGCCAAGGGCGCCATCGTCGCCAACAACGTGGCCCACCTGCATGGCGACACGGTCGAACTCGGCCAGCTCGGCAGCAACGTGCACCGCCTGACCACGCTGACCGAGAAGGGCACGCCGATCAAGGGGGTCGGCGAAACGCCCAACGACCATGACATCCTCACCGGCTCCAGGCCCGACGGCACCGCCTACACCGACGCCGCCGACCACACCTGCAAGAACTACACGAGCAGCAGCGAAGGCACCGTCCAGCTCGGCCACTCCGACCGCACCAACCGTGGCGCAACCGGCGGCAACGTGTCATGGAATTCCACCCACGCCAGCCGTGGCTGCAGCCAGGAGAACCTGATCAGCACCGGCGGCGCAGGTTACTTCTACTGCTTCGCGGCCGACTGAGCTTTTATTGCCCGCCAACACACAGCTCACCAGCAGCCTGCTGCACATGGCGCAGCAGGCTGCCTCGCCCCACAGACTAAGCAACTGATAAAAATGGTCTTTTTCGACAAACCAGGGTGGCATCAAGATTGCTGAGTCACCGGATCCCGGCCCCGCACACGGCGCCGGCTCATCGATTGGTTTCCGAAACTGAAAGGTCTGCGCGGTGAAACGTCTCCTTTACCAGATCCATCGCTGGGTAGGCATTGCCCTGGCGGTGTTCATGTCCCTGTGGTTCCTGTCCGGGCTGGTCATCATGTACTCGGACGCCTCGGCCCTGAACCGTGCCGAGCAGCTTGCCCACGCCCAAAGCCTTCAGCCCCAATCCGGATGGCTGTCCCTTGGTCAGGCCTGGGAGCGCAGCGCCATCCAGCGTCAGATGCTATTCGATGGCAAGCCCGCCACCATCATCGATGCCCGCCTGGTTCGCCAGGGTGCGGAAGCCCGCTGGCTGATCGAAGACAGCCAGGGAAAACGCTTCGCCCTGTCGGCCATCAACGGCCGCCTCGACGGCGCCTCGGTGAATGACGCCGCAAGCATTGCACGCCACTGGACTGGCGATGAGCGCACAGACATCCGCTACATCGACACCGGTGCCCAGGACAGCGCCGTGCGCAATTACGAAGCCCTGCGCCCCTTCCACCGTTTCGCCATCGGCGACGGCAGCCGCGAGCTGCTGGTGTCGGCCATCACCGGCGAAGTCGTGCGCGACTCCACCCGACTCGACCGGGCGCTGTACTGGACCGGCAACTGGATCCATCTGCTGCGCCCGCTGGAAACCCTCGGCCTGTCCGCCGACACCCGCCGCACCGTCCTGACCTGGCTGGGCGGCTTCGCCTTTGCCGGCGCCCTCACCGGCCTCATCATCGGCTGGCAACGCTGGCGTCCGGGCTGGGGCGGCCGGGCCACCTACAGTCAGGGACGCAAACAGCCGTACCGGGAATTCTGGTTCAAGTGGCATTTCTGGACCGGCCTGCTGGGCGGCAGCTTCGCCCTGCTATGGGCCTTCAGTGGCTACCTCAACGGCAATCCCTTCGGACTGTTCTCCCCCGCCGCCCCAAACCGGGCCGAACTGCTCCGCTACCAGGGCAGCAGCCTGCCGGCGAGCATGCGCGACTGGCGCCCGTCAGCCTTCGTCACCGATACCGACAACCGCGACATCGTCGAACTGGCCTGGCGCCGCCTTGGCGACACCACCGTGCTGCTCGGCCTCACCCGCGACGGCCGGCGCCTGCCCCAGCCAGTAGACGGCGGCAGCCTGCACTTCCAGACCAGCGCCCTGCTTGCCGCTGCCGAACGCCTGACCGACAAGACCCCGGTGGCGAGCCAGGCGCTCATCACCGAATACGACAGCTACTACTACGCGCGGCGTGGTCAGGCTGCCTTCGATCGCCCCCTGCCGGTACTGCAGATTGACCTCGCCGATGCCGCCGCGACCCGCCTGTACCTCGATCCCCAGGACGGCCGCCTGCTGCTGCGTCAGGACACCAGCCGCCGCGCCTACCGCTGGCTATGGTCCGCCATTCACCATTGGGACATCGGCTGGCTCGCTCAGCGCCCCCTGTGGGACGCCTGGATGCTCACCTGGGTGCTGATGGGCGTGGTGCTCGGCAGCAGCTCGGTCGTCATCGGCTGGAAGCGCCTCAAGAAGACCTTTCACGCAGACAAACCCGCCCCCCGCCAGACCGACACCAGCAGGGCCGCCAAACCCATGGCTGTCACCCAGGGGCAATAACCCATCACCTACACCAACCTGAACGAGCCCATTTCATGAAAACCTGCAAACTTCTCGCCGCCCTGCTGCTCATCGCAACCAGCGCTGCCCAGGCCCAGCAAACCCCGGCGGACGCCCCCAAGCCGCCCCTCGGCTTCTTCGTCACCAGCAGCGGCCTCGGCAAGGGTGCCGACCTGGGCGGTCTGAGCGGTGCCGACGCGCACTGCCAGAAGCTCGCCAGTGCCGTCGGCGCCGGCAATCGCACCTGGCGCGCTTACCTGAGCACCCAGGCCGCCAACGGCCAGCCCGCCGTCAACGCCCGTGACCGCATCGGCACCGGCCCTTGGGCCAATGCCAAGGGCCAGATCGTCGCCAAGGATGTCGCCCATCTGCACGGCGACGTCATCGAGCAGGCCCGCCTCGGCAACAACCTGAGCCGCACCACCGTCATCACCGAGAAGGGCGAACCGGTCAAGGGCGCCGGCGACAAGCCCAACGAACACGACATCCTGACCGGCTCGAAGGCCGACGGCACCGCCTTCACCGACGCCGCCGACCACACCTGCAAGAACTACACGAGCAGTGCGGCCGACGGCTCCGCACAGGTCGGCCACTTCGACCGCACCGGCGGCGGCAACACCTCCTGGAACTCGGCCCACGGCAGTCGCGGCTGCAGTCAGGAAAACCTGGTGGGCACCGGCGGCGCCGGCCTTCTCTATTGCTTCGCATCGAACTGAAGCGGGCAACCACGGGTCGGACAAGTGTCCGACCCCCACCGAGAGCAATCCATGTCCCTCCTTGTGTCCCGCCACGCCAGCCTCTCGGCCCTGACCGCCATTGCGCTGACGCTGGCCAGCACCGTCAGCCCGGCAGCCAGCCCGCAGGCCGCCACACCCCAGGTCCGGGCCGAACTCATCGCCTCGGTCACCGCCGTGCAGCCCGGCGAGCAGATCCAGCTCGGCCTGCACCAAAAGATCATCCCCCACTGGCACACCTACTGGGTGAACCCGGGGGACTCCGGCCTGCCCACCACCATCGCCTGGACCCTGCCCGACGGCACCAAGGCCGGCGATATCCAGTGGCCTGCGCCCAGCCGCTTCAAGCTCGGCCCGGTCAGCAACTACGGCTACGAAAATGAAGTCGTCCTGCTCACCCCGCTAACCATCCCGAATTCGCTCCAGCCCGGCAGCAGCTTCCCGGTGAAAGCCACCGTGGACTGGCTCGTCTGCCAGGAGATCTGCATTCCCCAGCAAGTCGAGCTGGAACTGAACCTGCCGGTGATCGCCGCGGGAACGCCCCGCCAGCCCGGCAGCCCGCTGATCGACAAAACCCTCGCCGCCCTGCCTGCCGCCAGTCCGTGGCAAACCCGCGTCGACACCACCAGCGACGGCCTGCTGCTGCACGCCAGCGGCACCGGCATTGCCGCCCTGAAACCCGCCGAAGTGTGGTTCTACGCCGACGAATGGGGCAAGACCGCCCACGACGGCCCGCAAACCCTGCGCATCGAAGGCGACACCCTGGCGCTGCACATCCAGCCCGGTGACGCCGCCCCCTCCGCCGGCAGCCCGCTGAACGGCATCCTCACAATCCGCCATGCCGACGGCGGCGTCAGCGCCTACAAGATTTCCGCGCCGGTCAGTGGCTCTGCGGCCATCGCAAGCACCGCGCCCAACACCCGCGACGACATCCAGCTCGGCGCCGCGCTGCTCTTCGCCCTGCTCGGCGGACTGGTCCTCAACCTGATGCCCTGCGTCTTCCCGGTGCTGTCGATCAAAGCCCTGGCCCTGTTGCGACACGCCCACCAATCGCCGGCGCACACCCGCCTGCAGGGCCTGGCCTACACCGCCGGCGTGCTGGCCAGCTTCTCGCTCCTGGCCGGCGTGCTGATCGCCCTCAAAACCGGCGGCGCCGAAGTGGGCTGGGGCTTCCAGTTCCAGTCGCCGATCTTCGTGCTCGCCGTCGCCTACCTGATGTTCGCAGTCGGACTCAACCTGTCCGGCGTGTTCACGCTGGGCGCCTCGACAGCCGGAGTGGGCACGACGCTGGCCGACAAGCCCGGCTACACCGGCAGCTTCTTCACCGGAGTGCTCGCCACCGTGGTCGCCACACCCTGCACCGCCCCGTTCATGGGTGCGGCGCTGGGCTTCGCCCTCGGACAACCGACAGCGGTACTGCTGGCGGTATTCCTGAGCCTCGGCCTGGGGCTGGCCCTGCCCTACCTGCTGCTGAGTTTCTGGCCGGCCCTGCAGCGTCTGCTGCCCCGCCCCGGGCGGTGGATGGAACGCCTCAAGGAGTTCCTCGCTTTTCCGATGTACGGCGCCGCCGTGTGGCTGGTGTGGGTGCTGGCCCAGCAGGCCGGCCCCAACGCCATCGCGATTGCGCTTGGCGGCATGCTGGCCATCGCCTTCGCCGCCTGGCTCTACGAGACCAGCCACGCCGTTCGCCCCCTAGCCCGTCACGGCAGCCGCGCCCTGGCAGCCGCAGCACTGGGCCTGGCGCTGGCCGGTGGCTATGCAGGCATCGCCAGCAACGTCGCCGATGCCGCGCAAACCCGCACCGCCAAGGTCGCCGGCAAAGCCTGGGAGCCGTACACAAAAGCCCGCTTCGACGCCCTGCGCGCCGAGGAAAAACCGGTCTTCGTGAACTTCACCGCCGCCTGGTGCATCACCTGCCTGGCCAACGAACGGGTCGCCCTGTCCGACGAGTCAGTCATCGCCGCCTTCCGCCAGACCGGCATCACCTACCTGAAAGGCGACTGGACCAACCAGGACCCGCAGATCTCCGCCCACCTCGCCGACTTCGGACGCAGCGGCGTGCCGCTTTACCTCTTCTACCCGGGCGGCAACAAAACCGAAGCCCGCGTGCTACCCCAACTGCTCACGCCTGCCACCGTCATCGCCGCCCTGCAAACCCCCTCTTCACCCAAGCTCGCCAAGGAATAGAACCCATGCTGAATGCCACCGCCCTGCGCCGCACCGTCCTGAGCCTCGCCGCCAGCCTGCCCCTCTTCGCCGGCACGGCCGCCCACGCCGCGGCCGAAATCGGCCAGCCCGCGCCGGCCTTCACCGCCCAGGGCGCCGACGGCAAGTCCGTCAGCCTCGCCAGCTTCAAGGGTAAAACGGTGGTGCTCGAATGGACCAACCACGAATGCCCCTTCGTCGTGAAACACTATGAAAGCGGCAACATTCCACAACTGCAAAAGGAATTCACCGCCAAGGGTGTGGTCTGGCTGCAAGTGATTTCCTCCGCGCCTGACAAGCAGGGCCACGTGGACGGCCCCTCGGCGATCAAGATCAACGGCTTTCGCAACGCCACCCCCAGCGGCGTCGTTCTCGACCCGGACGGCAAGATCGGCAAGACCTACGGCGCCCAGACCACGCCCCACCTGTTCATCGTCGATCCCGCCGGGCAGCTGGTTTACAAGGGCGGCATCGACAGCATCCCGTCCGCCAGCAAGAACGACATCGCCAAAGCCGACAATTACGTGAAGCTCGCCTTCGCCGATCTGGCAGCCGGCCGCAAGGTGGCCCACGCCAGCACCAAACCCTACGGATGCTCGATCAAGTACGCAGATTGATGGAAACGATGCGACAAAAATTTGGTTCCTGGTGTTGTTAAGATGCCTGCCCCCTCCCCCGGATCTGTCCACATGCAAGCTGCCCCCATCGATACCATCAACTTCAAAGACATCAGCATCGGCTACGAGCCCTTTTCGCAAGCCCTTCGGGCAATCGGGTTCGACTGGCAAACGGGAAGGTCGGAAGACATTCAGGCTTACTTCGTGACGCCAGGCAACAGCCCCCAGCGCTTCTTCACCCTTCGTGCAAGCAGCACGAACCAGGACGGGGAAGAACTCAGTGAGTCCGCTGTCGTCACCGGCATTTGGTCGGGCGTTGGCGAAAGCGTTGCGGTAATCAAAAAGCAAAGACCCGGAAAGCTGATCAAGGCCCGCAGCATGCAACTGGATGGCAACAAGCTGACATTCGACGTGTCGTAGCCAGCAACCGGAAACACCTGGGCCAAGCGCGCCGACAAGGCGCGCCATAGCGGGGCTCTAGCGTCGACATTTTTGCTATGCTGCCGCTTTTTCGCCGCCCAGCGCAGCAGCTTGGGCTGGCAGACCTCATTGACGGAGTGGCAAACATGGCCTCCTTGCAGGAACAGTTCTTAAAAGCCGGCCTGGTCGACAAAAACAAGGCCAAACAGGTCCATCAGGAAAAAACCAAGCAGAAGAAGGTCGAGCGCCGGACCGGGACGCAGAGTGTCGATGAAGCGCGCCTGGCGGCCCTTGAAACACAACGCAAGAATGCCGAGCGGGCCCGCGAACTCAACGCCCAGCGCGACGCGGCCGCCCACCAGAAGGCGATCGTGGCGCAAATTGTCCAGATGGTGAAACAGCATCGCCAGAGCAAGGGCGGCGGCGACATCGCCTACAACTTCACCCACGACAACAAGGTCAAACGGCTGTACGTGTCGGCCGCCGTCCAGGCCCATCTGGTGGACGGACTGCTGGCCATCGTCTGCCACGGCGGCACCACCGAACTGGTCCCCAAGGTGATCGCCGACAAGATCGCCGAACGCGACCCCTCGCTCGTCGTGCAGGTGAAAAAAGCCAGCACCGCAATCGATGCGGACGATCCTTACGCCGACTTCAAGGTGCCGGACGACTTGATGTGGTAGTGCTTCAGTAGGCTCCGCCCTGGCTTCTGTCGTAATGACGGAAGGCCTGGCGGATCGTTTCGAGGAGTTCAACCTCGCCCCAGGGCTTGGTAATGAACTTGTAGATCTCGCCGCGATTGATCGCCTCGGTCAGGCTATCCAGTCCCGTATAGCCCGAGAGCAGGACGCGCACGGCTTGCGGATGCATCGTACGGGCCCGCGCCAGCAGTTCGGTGCCACTCATGCCCTGCATGCGCTGATCGGTAACGATGACACCAACCTGATGCTGGGCCAACAGCAACAGGGCCTCCTCCCCGCTACCTGCCGTCAGTATGTGATAGTTTTCGCGCCGCAATACCCGCGTCAGCGCAGACAGGATGGCCGGCTCGTCATCCACCAGGAGCAGGGTAAAAGAACCCGCGTTGTCGACAGGAACCAACTGGGGTGCGAAGGCATGCAGAAAACAGGTCATTTCCTCGGCGGGTAGTGGCTTGCTGATCAGGTAGCCCTGCATGACGTCGCAACTCAGCGAGCGTAAATAACGCGCCTGCCCGGCCTCCTCGACCCCTTCGGCAATAATCTCAAGACCAAGGCTATGACCAAGCGCGATCACCGCCTTGACGATGGACGCATTGCCGCTATTTCTGGTCATATCCCGGACAAAGGAGATATCGACCTTCAATTTATCGACTTCCAGTTGCTGCAGGTAAGCAAGCGACGAATAACCCGTCCCGAAATCGTCAATCGAAAGACGTACGCCGAGTGCCTTGAGATCGGCAATCGCCTTGAAGGAGCGATCACGGTCTGCCATGACAAAACTCTCGGTAATTTCCAGTTCAAGCTGGTCGGGAGAAATTCCGCTTTCCTTCAGCGCAAGCCTGACCGATTCGAGTAAATCTCCCCGGCTCAGTTGAACGGCAGAAACGTTAACCGCAATCTGCCGAGGCGCCAGGCCGGCATCGGTCCACACCCTGATCTGGCGACAGGCGGATTGAAGCGCCCAATGTCCCAGGTTGACGATCAGCCCGCACTCTTCTGCCAGAGGAATGAAGGCGGCCGGTGAAACCATGCCACGCGTCGGATGCTGCCAGCGCGCCAATGCTTCAAGGCCAACAATCTGGCCACTGATCAAATCGACCTGGGGCTGGTAGTGAAGAGACAACTCTCCCTGATCCAGAGCAAGGCGCAAGTCGGCCTCAAGGGACAAGCGCTCCTTCGCACGCGTCGTCATTCCCGGCGATGAGAAACGCAGAATGCCACGGCCCTGCACCTTGGCTTCATGAAGTGCAGCATCGGCGTTGCTCTGCAAGGTTTCCGCATTCGGTCCGTCGGTGGGATAGAGCGCAATCCCGGCACTGGCACCGATATAGACGCCATGCCCATCGAGCAGGTGGGTTTTGGCCAGGGCATCGATCAGGCGCTGGGCGACAAGATCGACGCCCGGGCCATTGGCATCCTGCACGATGATGATGTTGAACTCGTCGCCGCCGATACGGGCAATCGCCTCAACCCCCGGCAACAAGGCACGCAGCCGGTCGGCCACTTCGATCAACAGCCGGTCGCCCGCGCTGTGCCCGAGGCTTTCATTGACCGTTTTGAAGTTGTCGAGATTGATGATGAGCAGCGCGAATTCCGACTGCCCGTAGTCTGCCTGGCGAATGGCCTGGGCCAGCATTTCGGCGAACAAGGCCCGATTGGGCAAACCAGTCAGCGGGTCACGGTGGGTGAAGAAATCGAGCTTTTGTTCAGCATGACGGCGCTGCGTAATGTCGCAATACGACCCTCTCAGCCCCAGCGACTGGCCGACATCGCTGAAAACCGGTCTGGCAACATGTTCGACCCAGCGTTCGCTGCCGTCCTTCCGGCAAATACGCAGGATCAGCGGAACATCGACGTCAACACTGGCAGCCCCCGGCCCGTACGTTGTCCAGGCATCCAGATCGTCCGGATGGATGATGCTGTCCATCAGCCGGGCATCGGCAAAGAACTCGGCCGGCGCATGTCCCGACACCGTTTCGCAAGCCGGTGAGACATACAGAAAATTGCCATCCTGAGCCAGCCAGTACTCCCAGTTCGGGGAGTAATCGGCCAGGATGCGGTATTTCTCCTCGCTCTGCTCAAGCAGCGCCGTCCGTTGCGCCACCTGCGCCTCCAGAAAACACCGCAGGCGCGACAGTTCCAGATGCGTTTGCACCCGGGCCCGCACCTCGTCGATATCGAAAGGCTTGGTAATGTAGTCGGCCGCACCAACGCTGAAGCCTTTCACTTTTTCCTGGACCGCATCCACCACGGTAACGAAGATGACCGGAATGCGATTGCCTGCCGTCGTCGCCTTGATCCGCCGGCAGACTTCGTAGCCATCCATCTCCGGCATCATGACATCCAGTAAAACGAGATCGGGCGGCGTTGCCCCTTCGATCAGCCTGAGTGCTTTTGCACCATTGTTGGCGACCGTGATCCGGTAGTCCCCCTTGAGCACTTCAAGCAATTCGTGAATGTTTTCCGGAATGTCATCGACCACGAGCAGGGTCGGCGGATGACCCGGATCGACATGCTTCGCAGTATCGAAGCGCACCGGTTCCATGCGATACCGTCTCAATTCAAGCTGGGTACGCAGACGGAGTTGCAACAAATCGGGATTGACCGGCTTGGTGATGTAGTCGGCGACGCCGAGCTTGAGGCCGCGCGCCTCATCGGCCGCTTCGGCCAGTGCCGTAACGAAAATAACGGGAATGTCTGCCGTTTGCGGACTCGACTTCAAATGGGCCAGGACCGAATAACCATCCATGCCCGGCATCTTGATATCGAGCAGGATGATGTCCGGCGACGGCTGTCGATGCGCCAGCTCAAGGGCCTTCTCGCCGCTGGTCGCAGCACTGATCACATAATCATCACGCAGGATGTTCATCAGGACATGCAGATTCTCATGCACGTCATCGACGATCAGAATGCGCGGACGTTCTTGGGCAGATTCGGTCATGGTCACATCCAGCTCAGACTCTCGATTTCAGGCGATCACGCAGGGCATCGATCAACACCTGTGCCTCGTCAATGGAGAACTCATCGACTCTTGCGGCAATTTCAGTCATGGCAGGCTCGCAGGCATCGCCGACCACGCCGGCGCGCAATTCCGCCAGCGGTCCCTCAGCGGCCCCCAGGTCGGAATCGAGTGCTTGCCGCAAACGCTCCAGACGCTCAATGATCTCGGCACCAGTCAGGGAAACACCGGCAGCCACCGCAGCCGGCGTGGCGGCCGCCAGACTGTCGATATCGGCAATCACCTGTTGCAGTAGCGTGCGCATGCCTTGCAGTTCGCCCTCTTCCGGCATTTTGCCCTGTTTGAGCAGCCCATCAATGTCGGTGATTTTTTCATACAACACCCCGGCGCCGATGTTTCCGGTCACACCTTTCAAGGCGTGGCAATATTCCTCGGCACCTTCAATACCACGCTCCTTGAGCAAGCGCTCCAGCTCGATATCGGCATTCGTGTAGTGTTCGCGGAATCGGCGTAGTTGCTTGCGATAGGCATCGGCCTTGCCACCGATGCGGCGTATCCCTTCGCGCGCATCAATACTGGTCAGGGCCAGCAAATCGGCGGGAAATCCCGGCAGCGCAGTGGTGGAAGTGACAGTCGGCCGGGTCCTTGCCCGATCCTTTGGAACCTGCACACACTTGCCCAGCGCCGCCATCAACTGCTCCGGCACAACCGGCTTGGTCACATGATCGTTCATGCCGGCCTCCCGGCTTTTCTCGGCATCGTGAGCCATCGCCAGGGCCGTCATGGCAATGATCGGCAAGCTGGCGAAACGTTTGCCGCCCGGCGCCTCGGCCAGGGCACGGATGGCGCATGCCGCCTCCAGACCGTCCATGACCGGCATCTGGATATCCATCAACACGGCATCGTAGGCATGCTGCCGAACCTTGTCGACGGCGTCCTGGCCATTCACCGCCTCATCAACCTCCATGCCCTCGCTGCGCAACAACTCGCAGGCAAATTCGCGGTTGATGTCGTTATCCTCGACCAGCAAGATTCGGGCACCCGCCAGAGCGCCCTGCCCCACCGAAGGCGGAGCGATGCGCCCTTGATCCTTGCCCAGCACCCGGCCCCGGCCGAGTACCGACAGCATGGTGTCGAGCAGGGTCGAGGGCGAAACCGGCTTGATCAGGAAACTGCTGACGCCGGCCTGCTCCGCCAGTCGCATCACATCCTCACGGCCATAGGCGGTGATCATCACGACCTTCGGTTGAGACGTGATCGCCGGATTTCCGTGGATGCGTAGCGTCACTTCATCGCCATTCATGCCCGGCATCCGCCAGTCCATCAGGACGAGGTCGAAGGGCTTTTCGCTGGCCGCCTCGAGTGCCGTCAGCGCCGCCTGTCCATTGGCGGCAACGCTGACGTCAAGATGGAAGAAGCGCAGCATCTCGGCCAGGATTTCGCGGGAGACCTCGTTGTCGTCCACGACCAGCACACGCACCCCCTGCAACAGCGGGCCGACCTGGGCGACCAGTTCGCGCCGACGGGACTGTGCCTGCTCGGCCACCTTGAGTTGCACCGTGAAGCAGATGGTCGTGCCCTTGCCCGGTTGCGAATCCTCGACCCAGATCCGGCCGCCCATCAGTTCGACGAGTTGCTTGCTGATCGCCAATCCCAGCCCCGTTCCGCCAAAACGTCGGGTAGTGGACTGATCGGCCTGGGTGAATTTCTGGAACATCTTCTGTTGCATCCCGGGCGTCATGCCGATACCGGTATCCCGCACGCAGACCTGTATGCTGATTTCCGTCTCGGTCGTCTTCAGCGCACGGAAGGCCAGTTCCACTTCCCCATGCTCGGTAAACTTGACGGCATTGCCGCAGACGTTGAGCAGCACTTGACCGAAACGCAGCGGATCGCCGATCAGCGTCGTCGGAATGGCCGGATCATAGCGGATCAGGAATTCAACGCCCTTGTGTTCAGCCTGATAGCCCAGCGCATCGGTGAGCTGTTCGAGAACGGCATCGAGCCCGAATTCAACCTGCTCGATATCGAGCTTGCCGGCCTCGATCTTGGAGAAATCGAGAATGTCATTAATGATGCCGAGCAGTGAATGCGCTGCGCCCTGCGCCTTGAGCAGGTAATTCTGCAGCGCCGGTGGCAACTCCATCTTCAGCGCGAGGTAGAGCATGCCGAGAATCGCGTTCATCGGGGTACGGATTTCGTGGCTCATGTTGGCCAGAAACTGGCTCTTGGCCTGATTGGCCTCCTCAGCCACGTTCTTTGCCAGCTGCAATTCCCCGGTTCGCTCGGCCACCGTTTTTTCGAGGTTCAGATTCACCTCGTTGAGTTTCTGCAGCGAATCGGACAAGCGCGCCTGGCCGTCGTTGAGCGCTTCCACCAGACCACCGAGTTCGTCCTGGTAGGGATAGCTGATCTTCTCGACCTGCACTTCCCCGGTCTTGAACTGCCAACCGGCCACTGTTTTGGCAACGGCCGTCACGCTGTCCGACAGACGGAAGCGGATGGCCCAGGAGAAGATCAGCCACAGCCCGGTGGTGACAACCAGCGCATTGAGCAAGACCACCAGGAAGCTGTACTTGATGCGGTCCCAGAGAACGTCGGCACTCGAATAGAGATTCAGGTAGCCAATCAGATGACGGTCTCCCGCCGCCCCCTGGTGATAAAGCGGGACGACTTCCCGCTTATAGTGGCTGGGGAGAAAGTCGCTCCGCTCGTCCTGGGCAACCGGTACATCACCATCGCTGACGAGGGTATCGCCTTTTTCAGTCTCGATCCGGACGCCGGTCACGATGGCATTTTGTCTGACCCCGCGGGCCATCGACGCCAGCTGAGCCGAATCCAGTTCCCAGACTGCACCGCTGACGCCCGGCTCGACGGTCCGCCCGAGCGAGGCCATGTCGTCGGCAATGGTATGGCTGACCGCGAAATACTGGATGACCAGGTGAATCCCGGTGACACTGACAGCCAGCAGCAGATACCACGGAAGCATGGTGTAGAGCAGCCGTCTGGCCAGCGTCTGCGGTAAAACCATGATCCCTCCTTAGTCAACAACGACTATTTTCAGACCAGCCCCCTCAGCGGCGACTGGCTGCATCGGGCCACCACCAGCTCGTCTCCGGTTTTGCAGTACCGGCCGGCAAAACCGGATTATCGAGCAGAATAACCTGACGCTTTTCTTTCCTGATCGTTGCAATCTCTATCGCATGATAGCTCTCGAAGAGCTTGCGAAACGAGCCATCGGCCAGTGACAGCTGAAGCCCGCGCTCAATGGTTTTGGCCAGCGCCACATTGTCCTTGTGAACCCAGAAATAGATCGGATACGGAAAATACAGCGCCTTGGATTGCTCGATCGCCAATTTCGGATAAATCTGCTTGCGCTCATCGAGTTCGCGCCGGGCCTCGTTCAAACCACGCGGAAACGCATCGAAGCGGGCAGCAGAGAGCATTTCAAACAGATTTTCATAGGTTGAAGAAGTGATCACCGAAAATCCGTTGGCCCGCATGATCGGCAAATCGGCCCATTGGCTATTCAGGCCGAAGGTCAGCTGCTTGCGCAGCGAGCGCTCGTCCATTTGCGCAATACGTCCCTGATCCGCCGCCCGAATCACGAACAACCGAAAGCCGACGATGCCGCGCAGGATATCGATCTTGATCGGACGCATCCTGCTTTCGCGTTCATCGTTCGTCCCCAGGGCGATGACGTCAATGGCACCGGACTGCAGCAAAAGCATGCCGCGGTTTTGCGTCACTTCTTCGGCGTAAGGCTCCAGCCGAAACTCACCGGCATCCGCTTTCACGTGGGCCAGCGCCAGCTCCAGCAGTTTCCAGCGATATTCGTAAATCGGGCCGGATGGAAAGTAACGAATCGACGTTTCGCCGGCCATCGCCGCGCCAACCCAGCCGAACAACAGCGTGGCCGCGAGCAGGCAGCCTGCCATCAGGGACATCAGCCAGTCATTTTTCGGAACATTCATTGTTTTTCCTTTTGCCCTGCCGACGAATCACCACCAGCTTTCCAGCTGCAGTCCGATCAAGGTCGTACCGCTGCGACCCGCCAGCATGGTACGCGCCGCCGCAGCAGCTTCATTCCAGTCGAGCCGTGTGCAGTACACCCGCAACTCCGGACGCGACATGAAGCCGGGGCGCGGCCCCAGCCCGAGACCGACAGTCAGCTTGTCCAGACGCTGAAGAGCGCCGCCCGAATCCACCCGGGTCGTCATCGCCCCCTCGGCAAGAAAGCGCAAGTTATCGTTGAAATCATAGGAAATGCGTCCCCCCAGAGAAGTCCCCCGGGAAGAGGATCCCCCCTGCTCTTTACGGTCATGTTCGATTTCAGCCATGGCCTGTCCACCCAATCGGCCATGCTGCCAAATCAGGGAATCGATCAGGCGCCACGCCCGGGTACCGGAAGCCGCATTGAGGTCGCCATTGAGACTGCCTGGCCCGCCAAACCCTGTATTGAGCGCACCATAGCCTGTGCTGCCCTGAAGCCACAGGGAATTGTTCAGGCCTGGCAGCAAAAAGCCGGCCTGGTCATGCTTGATCGTCAGGGCCGTGCCCTGTGTGCCGTCTTTGAAACGGCCCGAATAGAAGGCGCCGAGCAGACGCAGCTTGCCCCCCGGATTGACCGGCAGGTCATAAACATCGGCGGTCAGGCGGGTAGTGTTCTGGCGATTGTCGGTCGGCTCCATCTCCTGATCGCTGCGAAACAGATGGAGGCCCAGTTTCCCTTGCCCGAGCGGCATGTCGAAGATGCCGGCGCCACTTTCCTGGCGACCGCCGGCCAGGTAGATGAAAAAGGTATCGACCGCATGAACGTCATCGCGCAACAAGCGCCGGCCGGCCCAGAACCTGGCTGCCGGCATGAAAGCGTAGCCCCCGGTCTCGATATAGGCCTCACGGGTCGCATAGACCCCGGCATCACTCAGTCCGCCATTGGGATTCGTGTAGGAGGGGCGAAAACCCACAGTCCATTGCAGGCCCTCCTCCAGCTTGAAAGTCTTGCGAATGCGAATATTGGCGTCGAGATCACCTTCATTGCCCAGGCGCCACATGTCGCCATCCATACCCAGCGAATAGTGTCCCCTCGCCTGGCTACTCGACTGGGTAGCGGTCGGTCCGCCACGCACATAGCCGCCGATTTCCAATCCATCGCCAAAATCTGTCGATAGCGCATCCTGGGATAGCGCAGCGGCAGCTACACCCCATATCCACCGACTCTTTTTCATCGCGCCCCTTGCCTCCGTGTCTGCTTGGTTGGGGCCAGGTCATTATTATTTTGGACACAATATTTCAAGGTCTTCATGGCACCATGCCGAAGACAGCCCGACAAACGAGGCAGCATCCATGTTTCACATATAGTCTACGACCGACTTTGGATGTTCTTGATCGCGGAATGGCAACACCACAATATCTGTTCCTGCAGTGGTCTAATTTCCTCGGACACCTCGATAGGTGGATGATCCACCCGTGGAGGAGAAATAGATGAAACAGAAACGCCGGGCGTTCGATGCGAGCTTCAAGCTGCAAGTCGTCCAGATGATCGGGGACCAAGGCCTGAGCGTCGGCCAAGTGTGCCGCGACATGGGTCTGGGAGAGACCGCAGTGCGCCGCTGGCTGGCGCAACTCGATGCGGAGCAAAGCGGACAGGCAGGCATCGGCAAGCCGCTGACGGCCGAACAACAACGCATTCGCCAACTCGAGGCGGAGAATCGGCAGCTTCGCCAGGACAATGACCTGCTGAAAAAAGCGTCGGCCTTCTTTGCCCGCGAACTGAAATGACCTACCGGTGCATCGCTCAGTTGCAAGAGAAGGCCGACAACACCGCATTGCTGTGCCGGTTGCTGGGCGTGAGTCGTTCGGGCTTCTACGCCGTACGCTCACGCAGGGGCGAACCCGCCAGGGTTTGCCCAACGAGCACCCACCTGCGCGCCGCCTTCACCGCCTCCGGACGCTGCTATGGCAGCCGGCGCCTGCGGGCCGTCCTGCATGCGCAGGGGCTTCGCGTGGGGCGATACCGGATACGAACCCTCATGCGTATCAATGGGCTACGTCCGGTGTGGCGGCGCAAATTCATTCACACCACCGACAGCCGCCACGGCTTGCCGATTGCCGACAATGTTCTGAACCGGCACTTCACTCCAGCCACGGCGAATGCAGCCTGGGTTTCGGACATCACCTACATCCGCACGCGCAGTGGCTGGCTGTACCTGGCGGCGGTGCTGGATCTGTACTCGCGCAAGATTGTCGGCTGGGCCATGGCGCCGAACATGCCTGCCGAACTGGTGTGTTCAGCCTTGCAGATGGCCATTACGCAGCGCCAACCGCCGGCGGGCCTGATCGTGTATTCCGACCGGGGCAGTCAGGGCGGATTCAACCGGTCGTCGCAACACCTTCTAACTGGAGGTTTGTATGGGGCGACCCGCAGGGTGGCAAAAGCAGGTGACAGGTCGAGAGACAATGCGCTCGCCTGGCGCACCATCGCTTTGCCGTGAGGTTGAGCGGCGGTTCTGGGCGCAGATCGCAACCGGCATCACAAGCGAGAAGGCGGCAGAAGCAGTTGGCGCATCACAGGCTGTAGGCTCGCGCTGGTTTCGTCATCGTGGAGGCATGCCCTTGTTCATGTCGAATCCTGTGTCCGGGCGGTACTTGTCATTTGCCGAGCGTGAAGAGATAGGGGTGCTCCGCGCCCAGGGCGTTGGCGTACGGGAGATTGCTCGGCAAACCGGGCGAAGCCCATCGACGGTGTCGCGGGAGCTGGTTCGCAACGCCGCCACGCGCGGCGGCCAACTCGAGTATCGGGCATCGGTTGCGCAGTGGAAGGCGGAACTGGCGGCCCGGAGACCGAAGTCCGCTAAGTTGGTGACTCACCCGCGACTTCGGTGCTACGTTCAAGACCGGTTAGAGGGCAAGATGCATGACGCCGATGGCCATGAGATTGTCGGACCTGCGCACGCGCCCTTCAAAGGCCGGAACAAGCCACATCGGGGTGACCGCAAATGGGTCAATGGCTGGTCTCCTGAGCAGATAGCCAATCGGCTGCGCGTCGACTTTCCGGAAGATGAATCCATGCGCATCTCTCATGAAGCCATTTATCAGGCGCTCTACATTCAAGGTCGGGGTGCGCTCAAGCGGGAGCTGGTCAGCTGCCTGCGTACCGGGCGGGCATTGCGCGTGCCTCGGGCGAGGTCTCAGGCCAGGTCGTGGGCCCACGTCAGCGAGGAGGTGATGATCTCCAGCCGCCCCGTAGAAGTACAAGATCGCGCCGTGCCAGGCCATTGGGAAGGAGACCTGATCATTGGGCTGAACCGCTCCGCGATAGGGACGCTTGTAGAGCGGTCCAGTCGCTTCACCATACTTGTTCACCTGCCTCGGGAGCAGGGCTATGGGCAGGCTCCGCGAACCAAGAACGGTCCTGCCTTGGCCGGCTACGGCGCCATCACGATGGCCAATGCACTCAAACGAACGGTAGCGACCTTGCCTGCCCGGCTCTGGCAATCATTGACCTGGGATCGCGGTAAAGAGCTATCGGATCACGCCCGCTTCACTATCGAGTCCGGGGTGAGTGTCTTCTTCGCTGACCCGCATAGTCCGTGGCAGCGCGGCACGAACGAGAACACGAATGGACTTCTACGGCAGTACTTCCCAAAGGGAACAGACTTGTCCCGCTGGAGCGCCCAGGAGATTCAGTCCGTAGCCAACACGCTCAACGCACGGCCACGGAAGACGCTCGGATGGAAGACTCC
The DNA here is from genome assembly GCF_008107625.1 of Zoogloea oleivorans. Classification (GTDB taxonomy): domain Bacteria; phylum Pseudomonadota; class Gammaproteobacteria; order Burkholderiales; family Rhodocyclaceae; genus Zoogloea; species Zoogloea oleivorans. The sequence continues at coordinate 51,130 of NZ_SDKK01000020.1, read as the reverse complement.
CGCAGAAGCTTTGAATGACTATCTAAAATCCGCACAGCAATCCGGTGTTGCGACGACCGGTTGAATCCGCCCAGTACGCCAGCGAAGCCCACCGTGCCTTGCTGAGCCGTCATGGCTTGACGGGCAGCATGAGTCGCAAAGGCAATTGCTGGGACAACGCCGTCATGGAGCGCTTCTTCCTGAATCTGAAGAGGGAGCGCGTCTGGCAGAACGACTACGCCAACCACGCCGAAGCCAGTCGTGACGTCACCGATTACATCGTTCGGTTCTACAACAACGTCCGTCTGCATTCGACGCTGGGCTATCTGCCGCCCACCGCCTATGAACGGCAAACCGCAGTACAGCACCCCATCGAGGTATCCGAAATTACTTGACCACCACACACAGTACCGTTACCCCCAACGGTAACCAAGGTTTCGATCCGTCCGAAGAGGGGCAGCCAAACCAGTACTGCGGGTGACCTTGCTGCGTAAACGGCTCACAATCACCTCGATGCGATGTTTGTCGAGTTCGTCGGGGTGAACACCCAGCGCAACACCTAGCTGGGCATGGGTGCAGGTATAGGATCCAGAAGCGATCAAGGCACGCAGCACTCGCATTTCGGTCAGGGTCAGGGTAGTCCTGACTCCGTTGGGAGCGTGAAGCTCATATTCGGTCTCGTCAAGGTGCCAGGTTGGGCGAGCTTCTAGCGAGGCTCGTCGCTCCACCGCTGGCCAATGTGTCCGGGCCGCCAAGCGGTGTAAGACCAGTGCAAGCTCGTCGATATCGATAGGCTTGACCAGATAGGCATCCGCACCAGCCTCCAGGCCCTCGATCCGCTGGTCCCGCAGGGACCGTGCAGTTACAAAGATGATCCCGATCCTGCTGTCGTGGGCTCTTAGATACCGGCATACGCTCAAGCCATCCTCCCCCTCCAGGCCAATATCCAAAACAACAAGTGTTGTGCTGAATGCGGCAAGATATCGGTACAACTGACTGGCGTTTTCGAAGGTTTCAACGGCAAACCCCATATGTCCGAGTTGGAAGGCAAGCTCTTCACGGAGAACCGGCTCATCTTCGACAATTAGAACGGAAATGCTGGCTGGCTGAACGGACATAGTTTTCAAGAGATTACAACACACTGGTTGTGCCCCGAAGGACATCATATTTTAACGTAGAAGCCGCCCTTCCATTCGCCCCCTATGCTGCTCATGCTTCCCCTGCTGCTGTGTTTTATGCTGTTGATCGGCCTGCCAACAGATACCCTGGCTAACCGGGTAGCAATACCTGTGAACGCCCACATCACGACCCTTCCTTTGGAGGGTTTTCTGTACGCCAGCCCTGCAGAAGCCAGTCCTGGAACACCAGAAGAGGCACTAGCCCTCTACCACAGAGGTGGATTTGAGCATCTGCCCGCCTACCTAGGGCGGGGCTTTCGCAAGGACAAGGTCTGGCTGGGTTTCACTATTGAGGCTGGCCCGCCCTCTCCCAGATCTCTGATCGTTGATGTGGGCCCAGCCTATCTGGACGAAGTCCGGGCTTATCAGGTGGATGAAACAGGAACCATCACCCAACTAGGCCGAGCGGGCGACCAGATCCCGCTGCAAGAGGTTGCGATGCGCGGCCTGCGGCCCGCCTTCGCCATTCGACCCTCTGCTGGCACCACCATCCTGCTGGAGATCCGGACTACTAGCACCCAGGCCGCCATCGTCAACCTCCACTCCGAATCTCACTATTTTGCTCTCCGATCAGCAGAGGGACTGATCTTCGGAGCGGTATCGGCAATCAATCTGGTCATGGGCATGGGTGCCTTGGCGCTTTATCTGTTGCTTCGGGACCGGACCTATCTAGTGTGGACGCTGTATGTGCTGCTCACCTGTGTCCAGTGGCTATCCCTGGACGGCCTGCTTTACCTCTACTACCCCTGGGAGAACCTGAGCAACCTGAACCTGGCCACCAACATATTCAGCATACTGCTATTTTCAATCGGGGCCTTGCTTTCAACCACACTGTTTCAATTCCACCAGATTCATCCTTGGCTGCACCGGATCTTTGTAGGCTGGGCGCTCGCCATGATAGTGCCCTTGATTGTCGTTCCCTTTGGGGAAGCCTGGATTGTAGGCATATTGGGACGAATGGGCCTCCCCCTCTTTCCACTGGCGATAGCCGCTGTCGTAATCCAGATGCTACGGGGCCATCAGACAAGTCGCCTCTACGGCCCAATGCATGTCATTCATATGATCGCATCTCTGATCAATGTCCTTGCAATTATAGGTAGCGGGCCCTTCTCCGAGCTCACTCTGTACGGCTGGCAGCTGACGAACTTTTTCAACCTGCTTTCCCTACAGGCCAGCATGTTCATGCGCATGCGCCACTACTTGTACGAAAACGAGCGCCAGCGCCTCCACTTGATGCATGAGCTCAGCAACAAGAACGTGGAACTCGAACATCAGGTGACCGAACGAACGGCGAGCCTCGCCCAAGCCCTGCGCGACGTTCAGCAGGCCGAATCGGAACAGCGCCAACTGCTGTCCATGGCCTCCCATGAATTTCGAACACCAGCGGCGATGATCAAGTCCTCTCTCGACTCTCTGCGCTTTCTCGCAAATCGAACTCCCCCCGAAGTCGCCCGGCGCCTGCACAACATAGAACACGCCTGCACGCGCCTTACTTATCTCAGCAACACCCTGATTCATCAGGACCGCCTCCGGGAACTAGCCCTCCACCCTAAGCTGGTCCGGGTCGACTTGCAGGCACTCATGGAAGAAGTCGTAACTCGTTATACCCATTCCCTGCCAGACACCCCCACGCCCCTGATGACGCTACACCCCGTCAGTAATACATCGACATCGCACACCAGCAGCACAATGGCAGACCCCGCGCTCCTCAGTATTGCCATCCACAATCTCATTGATAACGCCCTCCAGCATGGCAGGCCTGTCGGCATGCCTATGTCGCCCCCCATCAGCATCACCCTTGATGCCCAAGCGGACAGCCTGGAACTGCGCGTGGCCGACCGGGGACCAGGCATCCCCGACAGTGACAAGACACAGATTTTCAAACGCTTCCACACCCTCACCAAAAAACGAACGGCCGACTTTTCAAGCACCACGCGAGCACATGGTGATGGCCTCGGGCTCTCCATCGTACGTGCCATCACCGTCGCCCACGGGGGCTGTGTCTATGCGTCTGACAACCCAGGTGGTGGCACCATACTGGCCCTACGCCTACCCAGAACAATGGAAGTCACATTCCCTGTTGAATAACGCCCCCACACCCATAGCACTGCGCTCAAGAACTCTCAACGCTGAGAGTTTTTGAGAGCTCAAGACCTATCGAAATGGGTATCTTGATTGGGAATATCCTTACACTTGTTGTGGAGCCCGATCATGTCCCTTGCATCCGCCAGCACCAGTAACTCCCTTTATTTTGTCGATGCCAGTCTAGACGATCTGGATACCCTTCTCGCCGGACTACCGGCCGGCGCTGAAGTTGTCCTACTTGACTCCACCCAGGACGGGCTCACCCAGATGCTGGCAGCCCTCAACGGCCACAATGGCGTTGACGCAGTCCACGTACTGACCCACGGAGCACCGGGCCAGATCCAGCTGGGCAACACCCAACTCAACGCAGCTACCCTGTCTTCGGTCAGCAGCACGCTCCAGGCCCTTGGTCAGCACCTGTCCGCGGATGCCGACATCCTGTTCTACGGTTGTGACGTGGGCGCCAGCGAAGAAGGCCGTGCGCTCATCAGCCAGATCGCCGACCTCACCGGCGCCGACGTAGCCGCATCCACCGATCTGACCGGATCGAGCAGCCTGGGGGGTGACTGGGAGCTGGAGGCTCACAGCGGAGTGATCGAAGCAGCCGGCATCACAGCATTCAACTTCGATGACACACTAGCTCTTCCGGGCGCACACAGTGCCACCCAGGGCAGTGAAGTCTTCATCGGGGGCAACTACATTGAGCTGGGCATCAGCTCGGTAGGCTCCTTCGGGACTTCCAGCAGCAAACCCGGTGGGTTCTACGGCACTACTGGAAGTAGTGCCGTAGGCATGAGCAACGATGCCGATGGTTTTGGGAATGGGGGGGATCTCCGGATCGACTACTTCCTGCCCGGCACACCAGAAGAACGCTGGGCAGTGGGGTACAACGGCAGCACAACGGGCGGCTATAGCGCTCTTAACAGCAACAGCGGTGCCGCACTTAGCAGTACATCCCTGACGAATCTTTCCTCTGGTGATTCGTTGGGCGCGAAGTTCACGGGCACTGTGGGCAGCGTCCTCAAAGTCGAACAAACCCATACATTCAAGGTCAACGACAAGTTCTTCAAGACCGTCGTCACCCTGACCAATACCTCGGGCAGCACGCTGACCGATGTCCGCTTCATGCGCTCCTTTGACCCGGACAACACGGTGTACAAAGGCGGTAGCTACAGCACGACCAACAAGATCGAAAACACCATCGTCGCCGGTGACGGCAAGGCCGTGGTGTCGGCCACCAGCGCGGCTGGTGATGCCTATAACTCAGCAGCGGGCAGCACAGCAAAGATCCTGTTCTTCTCGTCCGACAGTCGGGCCAACGTCGCCAACTTTGGTTTCTCGAACTCCAACCCCTATGCCATGCCTACCCAGGCCAAGGGCTACAGTAGCACCTCGGATTCGGGCATTGCCATCATGTTCAAGGGCGGTAGCCTCGCAGCAGGGGCCAGTGTAAGTTTCGAGTACTTCACCTCGCTCGACACCGCCGACGTCAGCACCACCATCGCGCAGATAGAGCTGGCCTCCAACCCGGCCCCCACGTTCACAGCGTTTGCAGCGCCCGTGGATACCGTAGCCGAAGACAACCAAGTCGAGATCACCTACGCCGAGCTGGCAGCCCAAGGCAACGAGGCAGACCAAAAACCTGACGCCGGCGGCGGACTCGTCGCAGGTACGGTCACCGCATTCATTGTCACCAGCGTAACCAGCGGCAGCTTGAAGATCGGCATCGACGCCGGCAGTGCCGTCGCCTGGAATCCGGGTGTCAACGACGTCATCGATGGAACCAAAAAGGCCTACTGGACCCCCGCCGCCAATACCAACGGCCCCCTCAACGCCTTCAAGGTGGTGGCCCGTGACGAAGACGGCCTGAAGTCTAGCACCCCGGTGCAGGCACAGGTCACGGTCACTGCGGTCAACGATGCTCCGCTCATTGCCTCCGCAGCCACAGCGGTGGTCCTGCCGGGGATCAACGAAGACCAGCCTACCGGCACCAACGCCGGCGCCACCGTCAGCAGCTTGTTTGGCCCGCGCTTCACCGATGTGGACAGCGGTGCCACGATGAGCGGCATCGTCGTGGTGAACGACGCCTCCAACCCCGCCCATGGCAAGTGGCAGTACAGCACCGACGGCACCACCTGGTTCGATATCGGTACCGTTGCGAGCAACAATGGACTGGCCCTCTCGACCAGCACCAAGCTACGTTTTGATCCGGAGGACAACTGGTACGGTACGCCGGGAGTGCTGACCGTTTATCTGACCGACAACGCCTACGCGGGCGGCCTCACCAACGGTGCCACACGCGACACGGAGACGAGCACCTCGGCCAATGGTCTGTCCACCAATACGGTGAATCTGAGCACTACCGTCACCTCGGTGAACGATCTGCCGTATTTCACCAGCACAGTAGGGGGGGCCAGCCTCACGGAAACGTCGACCTACGACAGTGCGGTGACAACAGCGTCCGGCGCCCTCACCGGTCCCCTGGACGGTACTGACGTGGAAGACGGCACCGCCGTCACCTTCAGCATCCGCGGCGGCGGCACGAGCAGCAGCACCGTCACCAAGGCTGGCTTCTACGGCACCCTGACCCTCGACACCACCACCAAAGCCTGGACCTACACCCCCAGCAACTTCCCCGCCATCAACGCACTGGCGCAAGATCAAACCGCCACCGATACCTTCGAATTCAGCATCATCGACTCGAACGGCGCCACCACTAGCCAGGCACTGACCATCACCTACACCGGCACCAACGATCTGCCCGTGGTGGCCGCAGTCCTTGCCGATACTACTTTCAACGGTAACGGCAGCTGGAGTTATCAGATCCCGGCCAATGCCTTCGCGGATGCTGAAGGCAGCAACCTGACCTATACCATCGAGGTGGTCGACGGCTCGGGCAATGTCATCGACACCATCAGCGGGACAACTGGCGACGATGTCAGCAAGCCTTCCAACTGGCTGATCTTCAACGAAGCCTCGCGCACCCTCAGCGGCACCCCCACCGCCACCGCGCCGCTACCCCTGAACATCAAGGTCACTGCCTCCGACGGCAGCGCCAGCGTCAGCGACACATTTACCGCCACCCTTGATCTGTCCGCCTCGGATACCAACCCCGCCCCGGGCAATGTGGCGCCGACCACCACTGACGACGACCTCAGCTCCACCGGAGCGACGTCCATCACGCTGACCGTCAACGATTTCGGCAACTACAGCGACGCCAACGGGGATGCCCTGGCATCGGTGAAAATCGTCTCGCCGCCTTCGGGCAGCAGCGGCACGCTCAAGCTGAATGGCGGAGCCATCACAACCGAGACTACGGTTAGCGCGGCTGACATCACCGCCAACAAACTCACGTTCGAGCCTGGCACCAACTCAGCAGCCATCACTTTCCAGGTGGGTGACGGTACCGCGTTCAGCAACACGCACACCTTGGCGATCGACGTCGGCAGCGCCACCGGCACCATCACCTTTGACGCATCGGATGTCAGCACGGCCCAGGCCAATACCTGGACCTCGGTTTACAGCGGCAACCCGGAAGTACTCACCGGTTACACAGGCACCGTGCGGGTGGTCATCGAAGCCACGGGAGGAACGGTCAAACTGGCCGATGCCACAGGCGTCAGCGCTGCGACGGGATACGGCAGTCTGACCTCCGGCTCCGCCAGCATTGCCTTTGAAGGCACGTTGACTAACGTGAATTTGGCCCTGCAGCAACTGCAGGCCAACCTCGCCGCCAACCCCAATATGACGCTGACGGTCAACGCCATCGCGGGCGGCTCAGCCTACAACCCGGACAACCAGCACTATTACCGGTATGTGGCGGACTCCGCCATTACCTGGACTGCTGCGAACGCTGCTGCCGAAGGCTCCACGTTCAATGGCCTGAATGGCTATCTGGCCACTATCACCTCCGAGACAGAGAACGCCTTTATTGTCAGCAAGGTCGGTGGCAATGCCTGGATCGGCGCAAGTGACTCAGGCTCGGACGGCGTTTGGAAATGGGTGGGCGGTCCAGAGAAGGACACCATTTTCTTCAATGGAACCAATGGCGGAACGAGCACATCACCGTCTTACTACACTTGGCAAAGTGGCGAGCCGAACGGTACTGGAGGTGCAGAAGATTACGCGCAGATCATCACGGTCAACAACTTTGACGCAGGTCTCGTTGCCGGAAAATGGAATGACCTAGCCAATGAGGGCGGAACCGCTGACTACACCGTCACTGGCTATGTGATCGAGTACGGCGGCAGCTTTACAGGCAGCGGAACCGTTGCCGAACAAGCCTCCCGCACTATCACCCTCACCAAGCTCGACGCCGCTCCTGTGCTGTCGATCAACGGTGATGCCGCCTACACCGAAAACGCTGCACCCAAGGCACTGAATCCAGCGCTCGACCTGACCGATGTGGACAGCACCACCCTGGCCAGCGCCACGGTGACCCTCAGTACAGGAAAAGTAAGCGGTGATCTGCTGGCATTCACCAACGATAACGCAGCCACCTACGGAAACATTCTCGGGGTCTACGACTCAGGCACCGGAACCCTGACCCTGGGCTCTGCGGGCAGCACGGCGACCCTGGCCCAGTGGGAGGCCGCTCTCAAAGCCATCACCTTCGCCTCCACCAGCGACAACCCAGGCACCAGCCGCAGCCTGTCCTGGCAAGTCAATGACGGCGCCAACAGCAGCAACGTCGGCACCACCGCCATCGTGGTGACGTCGGTCAACGATGCCCCCGTTGCCACCAAGGTGGCCGACCAGACCCTGGCCACCGAGGCTGCCTGGAGCTTCGACGTCGATGGCGCAGGCAACACTCTGTTTGCCGACCCGGAAGGCGAACTCATCACCTATAGCGCCACCCTGGCCAACGGTGATCCGTTGCCCAGCTGGCTGAGCTTCAACTCTGGCACCCACACCTTCAGCGGCAACCCCCCCGCCGGCACTCCCTACCTGAACATCAAGGTCATCGGCACGGACGCCACGGGCGCAGCGGGCTTCACCACCTTCACCCTCAACCTCACCACCCCCGACAACGGTGCCGGCGCCACCAACAGCACCAGCAGCACCACCATCAGCGACACCAACGGGGGCAGCATCGCCCTGGGCGATGTACTGACGGCCAGCGCCCCGGTGGACGACGATGGCTACGTTCTGGCCAACGTGAAATACCAATGGCAGGTCTACGCCAACGGTGCATGGACGGATATTGGCGGCGCTACATCCAATACCTACACACTTACGCAAGCCGAATCCAGCAAGCAGGTACGCGCCCAGGCCTTCTATACCGATGCCGGCGGCTACGCCGAAGCGCCGGTATCGAACGCCCTGACGGTTCCCGCCTTCAACATTCCCGGCATTGTGACGGTCAATGGCAGCTCGACTCCGGGTGAAACCCTGGTCGCCTCCCTCGGCGACGGGAATGGTATCGTCGGCATCACGCCCACCTACCAGTGGTATCGGGGTGATACCTCCGGCGCGCTGACCACCGCCATCAGTGGCGCCACCTTCAGCTCTTACACCCTCACGGACGCCGACGGTAGCAAGTACGTGACGGTCGTCGTCACCTACACCGACAACGAGGGCACCGCTGAGACACGCCAGGACAGCACCGACAGCCCCGTACAATTGGGCGCGGTAGCTCCGGTCGCGGTAAATGACATGGGCACGGCCACCGAAGCCGGCGGAGAGAACAACGGCACTGCGGGCAGCAATGCCACGGGCAATCTGCTGATCAACGACACCGACGTCAATAGCGGCGACACCAAGGCTATGACGGGCCTCCGCTCGGGGAATACCGAAGGCCTGGGTGAAATCGGCCTGCTCGAAGCGGGCGAGTATTCGGTGACCGGCGAGTACGGTACCCTGCGCATCAACGCCAGCACTGGCGTGTACACCTACACTATCAACCAGGCCGCATACGGTGTCGAAGCCCTCAACAGCGGGGACTCGATCAAGGACTACTTCAACTACACGGTCACTGACAGTACGCTCAAATCGGATATCGGCGTCCTGGAAGTGACCATCAACGGTGCGAACGACGCGATTTCGGTCCGTGATGTACCCACAGTGTTCACCGCTGTTGAAGACCAGAAAACCGCTCTGGTCATCCCGGCAACCTTCGCATTGAGCGATCCGGACAATACCGATGCCGCCACCGTCAAACTGGTCGCCAGCGAAGGCAAGCTCAGTGCTGCGAGCAGCGATGGCGTCACAGTAACGGGCAACGACAGCGGCACTCTGACCCTGTCGGGTACCCTCAGTGCCATCAACACCTGGCTCAAGACGGCAGACAAGGTCTCATACACCAGTTCGCCCAACGACAACGGCACAGGCACTGCCACCATCACCCTCAAGGCGAATGACGGTGTCAGCGGGGATGTGACCCTGGCCACGGTGAATGTGGATGTTACCGCCACCAACGACGCACCGCGCCTGGACCTGAACGCCAACAACAACACGGCGGCTGGCGTGGATGTAGCAGGGGCAACCGGTGCCGATCTTACCGGCAACGACCATGCCGTCGTATTCCGCCCCCGCGGCTCCGATGTACAGGTGGTGGACAGCGACGTCACGATCACCGACATCGACGGTGACACGACACTGGTCAGGGCCACCGTGGAAATCACCGCCGGAGCCTGGGACAACTCCCGCACCATTTACGAAACGCTGAACTCCACCGCGAGCACGGCTGGCATCACGATCACCGGCAACGGCACGGGCATCAATGGCTTGACCAGTGCCACCAAGCTGACGCTGACAGGTACCGCAACGCACGCACAGTACCAGGACGCGCTGAAGACCATCGTCTACAACAATAGCAACGAGAACGCCTTTGCCGGCAACCGCAGCATCACCATTGCTGTGTTCGACAAGGAAACGGTAGATGGCGGCCTGGAATCCAACGCCTCAGCCTTCACCACCACCGCAGCCAACCCCAGCGTTGTGGTCGGCCAGAAGATCTACATCGCCGGCATCGACACGGGCAAGACGGTGGCCACGGTCATCGACACCACCCACTTCATTGCCAGCGGACCGCTCCCCACTCTCGCCAACAACGCCGCCCTGAGCTTCTGGCTCGACGGTACGCAAGTCACCACAGCAACCGCCAGGGCTCCGCTGGCAGCCGCGGGGTATGCACCGGCAGCAGCCACCACCACAGTGCAGGTACTGTGGACCCCGGTTGTGGATCTCAACGGCAACACTGCCAGCAGCGTGAGCTACACCACCTCCTACACTGAGGGCAGCAACGGCACCTACATCACCAGCACCGACGCCCTGATCACCGACCAGGACGGCAACCTGAAAACGGTGACGGTGACGCTGAACAATGCCGCCGACACCTCTGGTGGCAACAGCACCGAAACGCTGTTCATAGCGGCGGGCATCGTCAGCAATCTGGCTACCAACGGCATTACCACCACGTTCTACGGCGCGACCGATAACGTGCTTGCCAATGGCTCTGCCGGCGTCCACAAAATCGTGTTCTCCGGCAACAAGGACGCCACCACCTTCCAGTTGGGCATGCGCGAGGTACAGTACAAGAACACCTCCGAAAACCCCAGCATCACCCCGCGTACGGTAACGGTGGATATTGTCGACCAAGACAACAACACCGGCGTGCCAGCCAGCGCCACCATCAACATCATCCCCGTCAACGACGTCCCCGTAAAAGGTGGCGACTTTGCTGGCACGCTGAACGAAGGCGCGGTGTATGTGTTCACCACGGGCGACCTCAACAGCACCGACGTGGACAACGCGGCGGGTACGCTGAAGTACGTGCTGACCTCGCTACCGGCACAAGGCACCCTGTTCCGCGACACCAACAACAACGGCGTGGTGGATGTGGGCGAAGCCATTGCCACCGTGGGCACCACCACCAGCGTGGCTACCATCAATGCCATCGGCACGGGTGCCTACTTCACCCAGGCCGAGGTAACTGCGGGCACCATCAAATATGCCCACAACGGCCAGAACCCCAACGGCACCAACGCCACAGGTACCGACACCTTCGGCTTCAAGGTGGTGGATGGCATGGAGGACTATGTCTTCAACACCATTCCGGCCGATACGGTGACGCTGACCGTGACCGAGGTGAACGACCCTGCCACCGGCGCACCGGCGATCAGTGGCACGCTGCAACCGGGACAGGTACTCACTAGCGATGTGAGCAGCATTGCCGATGCCGACGGGCCTGCCAGCCCCACTTTCAGCTACCAATGGCAAGTCAGCAGCAACGGCACAGACTGGACCAACGCTACCGGTGCGGGCAGCACCACGGGCAGCTACACGCTTGGCACAGCCGATCAAGGCAAGCAGGTCAAGGTTATCGTGACCTTCGATGACGCATTGGGCCGGACGAACAGCCTGACCGGCAACGCCAGCGGCACCGTCGCCTTTACCAACACGCTGGGCGCGGGTGGCGTCACCATAACCAACGATGGCACGCCCCAGGCCGGCGAGACCCTGACCGCCGACACCAGTGCCCTGGCTGATGCTGACGGTCTCGGTCCCTTCAGCTACCAATGGGAAGTCAGCACCGACGGTGGCACTACCTGGACGTCCATCGGCGGCGCCACCGGCAAGACCTACGCCCTGCCAGGCGACGCCACGACCGGCACCCAGTACAAGGCTGTCGTCAGCTACACCGACGGTCGCGGCAACAGCGAAAACATCGACAGCTCGGTCGTGACCATCGTCGCCCCCGCAGCAGACATCAATGACGCACCGTCCCTGAACGGTACCGGCAACTTCCCGGCGACCACAGCCCTGTTCTCCGGCGTGAATGTGACGACGGTGGAAAGCGGCCAGAGCATCCAGACACTGACGCTGACGGTGGGTGGTCTGAAAGACGCGGGTGCCGAGACACTCAAAGTGGATGGTGTGGACGTCGTGCTGGGCGCAGCAAGCACTACAGCCATCACTGGCGGAACGCTTGACGGCGTGAGCTACGCCATCACGATGAATGGAACCAATCCGGACGTGGCCACCGTCACGATTACCCATGCCGGCCTGACCAACGCACAGACCAAGACCCTGATCGAAGGACTGGCACTGAGCGGCGGAACGACTGCCGGCCTGCGCGTGGTCACACTGACCAGCCTGCAGGACAGCGGCGGTACGGCCAGCGGTGGACACGACACCGGAGTCATCGGCATCAGCGCAACGGTCGATGTGGGCTCGACACTGCCGGGTAGCAATACCGCACCGGTGGGTAGCGGCGATCTGGCAGGCTCGGTGGACGAAGGCGGCACCATGACCTTGGCAACCGCCGACCTGAGCGCCAGTGACACCGAGCAACCGGGCCTGAAGGTCGTCCTGGCCTCCGCGCCGACCCATGGCACGCTGTTCCGCGACACCAACAACAACGGGATCGTCGACGCAGGTGAAACGCTGACCACGGGCAGCAACTTTGCCTTGGCCGACATCGACGCCGGCCGCATCAAGTACGCTCACAACGGTGACGATCCCGATACGAACCCTGCGGCGGACGACAGCTTCACCTTCAACGTCAGCGATGGTCTGGCGCAGAGCGATTCCGATGGAGGCTCTGACGGTAACCAACCCACCACGTTCAGCATCACCGTCACCCCAGTGGACGATACGCCCACCCTCAGCGCCACGGCGCTAGGAACCCTCGGTACGCCGGTTGCATTTACCGAAGGCCCAACGGCTCAAGCACTGTTCTCGGGTACAGCGGCCAGCCCGGTCGAAACCGACGAAAACATCACCGCCATCACGGTGATGGTCAGCGGCCTGCGTGACGGAACCGTGGAAAATCTGGTGATCGATGGCACAGCCATTGCGCTGACGCACGGTATCACCGGCACCAGCACGGGAGGGGCCAGCGTAGGCTACAGCGTCAGCGTCACCGGCGGCACCGCCACCATCACGCTGGGCAAGGACGCAACGAGCGCTATCTGGAACGGACTGATCGATGGCCTTGCATACCGCAACACCAGTGAAAACCCCACTGCTGGCAACCGCAGCATCACTCTGACTCAAGTCACCGAAACGAGCGGCCAGAGCAGCGATGTCGCCATCACCAGCTATGTGAACGTCACCCCGGTTAACGACCCGCCAACGTCGGCACTCACCCCCATAACCGTTCTGGAAGGCGGCTCCCTGACGCTGGACACGACGGCGATTAACGCGGCCGACGTGGACTCCCCGCTGAGCGGCCTGACTTACAAGCTCTCCTCTGCACCCACCCACGGCACTGTCTATATCGACGCCAACGGCAATGGCGTCAAGGATGTCGGAGAAGCGCTGCCCACCGACGGCACCTTCACCTACACCCTGCTGAACTCGGGCAAGGTACGTTACCAGCATGACGGTAACGAAGATGGCGACAGCTTCGCGATTACTGTCAGCGACAGTCAGGGCGGCACCTCGGCACCCGTCACGATGACGGTCAACCGCACGGCTGTAAACGACGCACCGACCATCAGCGGCCTGGGCAGCGACGTATTGAGCTACCCGGCCAATTCCGGTGCCAAGGCGCTGGAACAGGGTGGTGACGTACTGATCAGCGATCCCGACTCCAGCAATTTCAACGGCGGCAATCTGCGGGTTTCGATCACCTTCAATCGCGACCCTGGCCATGACGTGCTGAACATTGCCAATGTCGGTGACATTGGCATCTCCGGCGGCAACGTGACCTACGCTGGCACCACCATCGGCACCGTTGCGGGCGGTACCGGTACGAATGATCTGGTGGTGAGCTTCAATGGCGACGCCACACCAGCCGCGGTGTCGGCACTCGTCAAGGCAATCCAGTTTTCCAATGACCAGGCTTCGCCTGCCAACCCTTCGCGCACCATCAGCTTCGCGCTGAACGACGGCTCGGTGGGTGGCCAGGCGGAACCGGTCGCCGTGAATGTCAACATTGCCACCGGCGTGACGCCCAGCATCTCCATCGCCAACGGCTTCTTCATCATGGAGAACACCCAGCTAGTCACCGCGCTGTCCGCTGTCGATCCTAACAGCAGGCCGATTACCTTCAGCATCAGTGGCACGGCGGACGGCACCAACAACCCGGACAGCGGCAAGTTCGAGATCGTTTCCGGCAACCTGCTGCGCTTCAAGGCTGCGCCCGACTACGAAATCCCCGCCGACAGCGGTGCGAACAACGTGTACAACGTGATCGTGCGCGCCACCAACGATCTGGGCTCCTACGCGGAACAGACTCTGGCCATCACGGTGCTGGATCAGGACCCGGAAGATGCCGCTGTCGGCGATACGGAGGGCCCCGCTTTCGGATATGCCCGCATCAATGGTGGCAGCCTGGTCATGACCTACACTGACGCCAGCCCCCTGTCGATCAGCAATCTGCCGGCTACATCTGCGTTTGCAGTCAAGGTGGGAGGCAGCACGGTAGCCGTCAACAACGTCGCCATCGATGCCACCGCCAAGACCGTGACCCTGACGCTGGCCTCGGCTGCGATGGCCGGTCAGAGCGTCACGGTCGCCTACACTGACCCGACGGGCGGCAATGACGTTGCCGCCCTGCAGGATGCGGCGGGCAATGATGCCGTCACACTGAATGAAACGGCCGTAAGCAACCTGACCCCCTCCACCGGCGGTGGCAGTTCAGGCGGAGGTTCTACGGATGGCGGCACCACGGGTGGTGGCTCCACGGGTGGTGGCTCCACGCCAGTCCCCGGCATTCCCTCCAGGGATGACTGGGCCAACCTGCCCGACGACGACGGTGACGGGCTTCCGGAGCTTGTCGAGAATTTTGTACCGCAGCCCTATGTGCCGGGAGCTGTCACTGGTGACGGCAACGGGGATGGCGTCAAGGACTCTACCCAGGACGACGTTGCGTCCTCTCCAATCCTGAAAACGCCGACTGCCATTTCCAACCCTGGTGAGGCCCCCTATTCGTTCGTGACTCTAGTCGCTGACGCCAAGGCCGGCAAAGCTGATACAGCAGACGGAAACATCGCCAAGATTCGTGCTGTTGAACAGCTAGATGCACCTTCGAGCATACCTGACACGATGACGATGCCCTTAGGCATGCTGAATTTTGTCGCCGAAGTACAAAACACCAGTGAGCTAGAAACCTTCAGCCTGTATCTGGATCCGGCTCTGGGGGTTAACGGCTACTGGATGCAGGATACCTCCAGCACCTGGGTCAACCTGGCAAGCCCCATTTATGGCGGCCAGATGGTGATTGAGGGCGGACGCCTGCGCATCGACTTCCAGGTGCAGGACGGAGGTGTATTCGACACCGACGGACAGGCTGACGGTGTCATCACAGCACACGGCACAGTCGCCTTCATGCCCCTATCCATCGTGGGAACACGGCCGGATACCAACGTGGACGATTTCTGGTTCTAAGTCAGACCCGGGGCCAGTCTGATGACTGTCCCCACAACCAATAACGCATAATTTTGTGAGCGAATCCATGAAAAACACACAAGGACATACCGCGTTACGCGCATTCATCGTCACTCTCGGTACCGTTGGCTTGCTGGCCGCTTGTGGGGGTGGAGGAGGCAGTGACGCTTCAAGCACTGAACCCACTCCGACGCCGACGGTCTTCACGCCCAGCAAGCTGCAGGGCCGCTGGAGCTCCACCGGGGCAACCGCAGCCACCAGCTATACGGCCATCATTTTACCCGGCGCCGGTAACACGGCCAACGTCTGGCTGCTCAGTCAAAACCTGTCCCACTTGAACGTTCTCAGCATCAATGATCAGGCTGTATTCAGTGGCAAAACCTACGCTCTAGGCAGCAGCAGCACGCCGATCACGGCCACAGGCACGGTGGTAGCCGATCTAACCTCTAGCACCAAGACTCTGAGCCTCAATGGTGCAAACAGCGAAGTCTTACAGATAACCCTGCAGGATGCTCTGACTCAACCCGCGTCCCTTGCGGATACGGCAGGTAACTGGACAGGTAGTGTTAGCAGCGGAGTCCAGACACTCAACTTCTCCATCGCGAGCCAAACTGGCATCCTCTCCGGCACCTCGACCACCGGTTGCACCTACTCCGGCAACCTGGTCGCCGTGAGCAATGCCAACGCTTTCATCTCGACCCTGAATGAAAACTGTCCAGATGGGTCAACGGCCAACTTTGAGGGTATAGCAACACTCAACACCGACAAGAACCGCCTGACCATCGTTGCAGCGACCCCAACCCAGACCAGCGGCCTCGTGTTGCTGCTGAGCAAATAAGACGCTTTCCCTATCCACACGAGGGCACTGACCATTTAACAGTTGGCCAGTGCCTCACCAAATCGACTTGGAGCCTAGCCGTGCGCACCCGCATCATCGGCGACAAGACGAGTATCCAGCACCGCTAAAACATCACCAGCTTGCCTCGAACTCCGCGAAATTGTCCTCGCGCGTTTTGGAAAGGACTATCGGCTGTCCTTCAGTTTTTCCGATACCCCGGGCAGCCAGGACGAGAGTGCTGAAGTCATCCAGTACACGCCGGGAGACCTTCCCGAATACGTTCTGATCGCACCAGAATCCTTTCTCGTGTCCCCACTCACCGCCCCCCGTTCCGCCTACCCAGCAGTCCCTGTAGCGGTAAGCTCGACCCACTCCCATTCAGGTACAGGCTATGAAGCCCGGCGAAAAAATCACCGTCCTACGCGAGGCCCTGCTGCTTCAGAAAGCAACCTTCCACAAGGTGATCTTCTTCAGTTTTTTCATCAATCTGCTGGTCATGGCGCCGACGGTGTACATGCTGCAGGTCTACGACCGCGTAGTAAACAGCCGTAGCCTGACGACCCTGGGCATGCTGACACTGATGATCGTCATACTGTACGTAGCGATGGAAGTGCTGGAGTGGGTACGCAGCGGCATGCTCCGCAACATCGCCCTGAAGTTCGACGCCCACATCAACGAACGTCTTTTCAATACTGTATTTGAAGCCAACCTGCGGCGCATTCCAGGTGCTGGCGCACAGGCCATTCAAGACCTGCGCACAGTGCGTGACTTCATCTCTAGTCCGGCCCTGATGGCGATGATCGACGTTCCACTCTCCATGCTCTACATTTTTGTCATTTTCATGATCAATCCGATCATGGGCTGGATATCGGTCGTTGGAGCCCTCCTCCAGGTCGGCCTGGCGTGGCTCACAGAGCGCGATACACAAGGCCCGCTGGGTGCAGCCCAACGCGCCGCCATCGACGCTCAAAACTATGCAAGCAACAACCTGCGCAATGCCCAAGTCATCGAAGCGATGGGCATGCAAGGTGGCATCCGCCGGCGCTGGCTCGACAAGCAGAACGAAACCCTGCGTCAGATGGCCAACGCCTCGGACACCGCAGGTCGCTACTCGGCGATGTCCAAATTCGTCCAACAGTCGCAGTCCTCACTACTGCTGGGAGCCGGCTGCTGGTTGACCATCGTCGGCCTGTTCCCCGGCGGTGGCGGGCTGATGATCGTCGCCTCGACCCTCGGCGGGCGCCTGCTGGCCCCCATCGTCCAGGTCATTGGAGGCTGGAAACAGGTGGTCGGCGCCCGCGATGCGTACACCCGCGTCAGCCTGCTGATCGAAAACGTTGCCCTGCGCGAAGCCGGCATGCCCCTGCCGGCCCCCACCGGACAGCTCTCCGTGGAAGGCGTCATCGCTGCCGCCCCCGGCTCCCAGGCGACCATTCTGCGCGGTGTCAGCTTCAACGTACCAGCGGGCACCACCCTCGGCCTGATCGGTCCCTCCGCCTCCGGAAAATCCACCCTGGCCCGTCTGCTGGTCGGCGTCTGGCCGGCAGCGAGCGGCAAGGTGCGCCTCGACGGCGTCGATATCTACCCCTGGAACAAGGCCGAGCTGGGCCCCCACATGGGCTATCTGCCCCAGGCGGTGGAACTCTTCGATGGCCCGCTGGCCGAGAACATCGCCCGCTTCAGCCAGGTAGACATGGACAAGGTGGAGGTCGCGGCGCGGGCGGTCGGCATTCACGAGATGATCATGGCCCTGCCCGACGGCTACGACACAAATATCGGGGATGACGGCTGTTTCCTCTCGGGCGGACAACGCCAACGCATCGGCCTGGCACGCGCCATCTATGGTAATCCCCGGGTCCTCGTGCTCGACGAGCCCAACTCAAGTCTCGACGAACTCGGCGAACACTCGCTGCTACAGACACTCCTGGCACTCAAGGCAGGAGGCACCACAGTCATCGTGATCACCCACCGCACCAACGTGCTCGCAGCGGTGGACAACCTGCTCCTCCTTCAAGACGGACAGGTCAAGGCCCATGGCCCCCGCGACGAAGTCCTTGCAGCCCTGCAGCGAAGCGCTCAGCAAGCCATTCCCATTCCCGTATCCCCCGGCGGCCCCCCCCAGGCCGTCGCCGCCTGATCCATCCTCCGCACCCGGCGAACCTTTGCGATGAAGACTCCCTCTCCCTTTCTGCGCAGCGAGCTGAAGACCACGCTGTGGGCCTTCCGGCGCGAATTTGCAGTGTGCATGCTGTTCACGGTGCTCGTGAACCTGCTGATGCTGACGCCAACCCTCTACATGCTGCAGCTCTTCGACCGCGTGATGCTCAGCCAGAGTCTGGTCACGCTAACCGCCCTGACCCTCGTGACGCTCTTTTTGTTCACCACCATGGGTTTTACTGAATGGTCCCGCTCGCGCCTGCTCGTGCGGGTCAGCGTCAAACTCGACCAGCAGCTTAACTCCCGCGTTTTTGCCGCCAGCTTCGAATCCTCACTACAACAAATGGGCCGCAACCCCGCCCAAGGCTTCAGCGACCTCAACAACGTGCGCCAATTCCTGACCGGCAACGGCCTGTTCGCCTTCATGGACGCCCCCTGGACGCCCATCTACATCGGCGTGCTGTTCTTGCTGCACCCCTGGCTCGGCCTGCTCGGCATCTTCTTCTCGCTAATTCTGGTCGGCATGGCCTGGCTCTCCCACACCCTCACCCGGGGCCCCATCGAAACCGCCCTGGAAGCGGGAGGCCGAGCCAACGGCTACATCCAGAGCAAATTGCGCAACGCCGAAGTGATCGAATCAATGGGTATGCTGCCTGACCTACGGCGGCGCTGGCTACTGCGCCACCAGCACTACCTGAATCTCAATCACCAATCCGGTGAGGTCAGCGCACGCATTCAAAACCTGACCAAATTTCTGCGCTACACCCAGCAATCCCTGGGACTGGGCGCCGGAGCCCTGCTGGTCATCCGCGGCGAACTGAGCCCGGGTGCAATGATTGCTGCCAATGTCCTGATCAGCCGTGCCACCCAGCCACTCGAAATGATGGTTGGCACCTGGAAGCCCTTCATCGATGCCCGCCAGGCCTTCAAACGCCTAGAAGAACTGCTCGCTCAGCACCCCACGCAAGACAGCAGGCTGATCCACGCGGTCCCCGAAGGCCAGTTGAGCCTGGAGCACCTGGTGGCCACCGCCCCGTCCCGCCCGGAGCCTATCCTCAAGGGACTGACGGTCGACTTTCCCGCCGGCCAGGTCATCGGCATCATCGGCCCATCCGGCTCCGGCAAATCGACGCTGGCGCGCGCCTTGGTCGGTATCTGGCCCAACACAGAAGGCCGGATCCTCCTCGACAAGACCCCCTTGGAGGATTGGGAACGCGACGAACTGGGTCCCTTCCTGGGCTTCCTACCGCAGGACGTCGAGCTTTTCGACGGCAGCATTGCCGAAAACATCGCCCGTTTCGGTGAAGTCGACCCCGACAAGGTCATCCGTGCCTGTCAACGGGCCGGCGTTCACGAAATGATTCTGCGCTTCCCCAGGGGCTACGACACCACAATGGGGGAGGCCGGCAGCCTCCTGTCGGGCGGACAACGCCAGCGCATCGCCCTCGCCCGGGCCATGTACGGCGAGCCCCGCCTGATCGTCCTCGACGAACCCAACTCCAACCTCGACGATGCTGGTGAAGCCGCACTCCTCAAGGCCATCCAGGAAATGAAGGCGCAAGGCAGCAGTATCTTCATCATCACCCATCGCCCCAGTGCGCTCAGCGTCACCGATCATCTGCTGGTGCTCAAGGAAGGGGCCATCATCCACTACGGTCCGCGTCAGGACGTGCTGGCAGCACTCCAGGCCCGGCCCAACGTCCCCTCTACCAGCCGCGACAGCAGCCCTGCCGTCCAGCCCGCATAAATTCCGTTCTCACCCTTCAACCCAGAGAATCGATCATGGCCCTTCATAACGTCTCCACCCCTGGAGCCTTTCCTGCCAACCCCGCCAACACGGCCTCCGGAACGGAACTTCCGCTCCCCACCGACACCGGCCGCCCGGCCCGTATCGGCATGTGGGTGCTCGGCCTCGGCTTTGGCGGCTTCCTGCTATGGGCCGTCCTGGCCCCCCTGGACGAAGGCGTACCGACCCCCGGCACAGTCACCATCGACACCAAGCGCAAGGCCATTCAGCACCTCTCGGGCGGCATCATCCAGGAAGTCTTCGTCAAGGAAGGAGACTTCGTCAAAGCCGGAGCCCCACTGGTCCGCATCGATGAAGCCACCTCCCAGGCCAACTTTGAATCGATCCACCAGCACTACCTCACCGTACGCGCCATGGAAGGGCGTCTGGTGGCTGAGCAGACCGGACAAAACCGCATCACCTTCCACCCTGACCTGCAAAAAGCACTGTCCAACCCCCAGGTCAAACAGACCACGGACAATCAGCAGAGTCTCTTCCAGTCGCGCCGCAATGCGCTGGCCGCCGACATGCAAGCCAGCGAGGAAAGCATCCAGGGCCTGGAAGCCTCCATTCAGGGCTACCAGGGCCTGCTCGTCAGCCGCAAGGCCCAGCTCGCCTTCATCGAAGAAGAATTGGGTGGCATCAGGGATCTGGTCAAGGAAGGCTACGCCCCGCGCAACAAGCAACTCGAACTCGAGCGCATGAGAGCCGAAAACACAGGCGCCCTTGCCGAACTGCAGGGCAACCTCATGCGTACCCGCCAAGCGATTGCCGAAACGAAAGCGCGGATCCGCCAACGCAAGGAAGAGTACCGCAAGGAAGTCGACACCCAGTTGGCCGACGTCCGTCGCGAAGTCCAGGCTGACGCCGACAAGCTCAAGGCCTCACGAGACGAACTGGCCCGCACCACCATCCGGACCCCGGTCGAAGGACAGGTTCTGGGGCTGGCGACCCAAAACGTCGGCGGCGTAATCGGACCAGGACAAAAGCTGATGGATATCGTCCCGCTCAACGAAACCCTCCTGCTCGAAGCACACGTCCCGCCCCACCTGATCGACCGGGTCCAGCCGGGCGCGCCCACCGATGTCCGTTTCTCCGCCTTTGCCCACTCCCCGGCGCTGGTGGTCGAAGGCAAGGTGGACTCCATCTCAAGTGACCTCATCGTCGAACCGCAGACCAACGTTGCCTACTATCTGGCCCGCATCTCCCTCACCCCCACCGGCGTCAAGGAACTCGGCCATCGCCAGATGCAGGCCGGCATGCCTGCC
This sequence comes from Zoogloea oleivorans, assembly GCF_008107625.1. Lineage (GTDB taxonomy): Bacteria > Pseudomonadota > Gammaproteobacteria > Burkholderiales > Rhodocyclaceae > Zoogloea > Zoogloea oleivorans. The sequence goes on along the minus strand of NZ_SDKK01000020.1, from coordinate 29,503 downwards.
GAAATCATCATCAAGACCGGCGAACGCACGGTGCTCGAATACCTGCTTCATCCCCTGCTCAAGCGCCTTGCCGCTTCGATGAAGGAAGAGTGAGCCGTGCCCGCCATCACCCGCTCCATTGCCATGCGACACTTCCCCCAAAAATCTGCCCTCGGCCTGGCTCTTGGCCTGGCCCTGGCTGCATCACCCGCCAGCGCCATCGACCTGCTGCAGAGCTACCGCCTGGCGCTGAGCCAGGACGCCACTTACCAGGCGGTCCGCGCCGACACCGATGCACGGCGCGAAGCCATTCCGCTGGCCCGTGCCCAGCTACTGCCCAACATTTCGGCCAACCTGCAGCGCAGCAAAAACCAGACCGACCAACGCTCGGTCAATTCCCAGAGCCGCAGCACCAACGAATATGAATACTTCAGCAGCAATTACGCGCTGACCCTGCGCCAGCCGATCTACCGGAAATACAATTTCGCGCTCTACCAGCAGGCCCACTCCGATGTCGCCAGCGCCGAGGCCACCCTCGACAAAAGCCTGCAGGAGCTCGTCGTGCGCACCGCCAGCGCCTATTTCGAAGCGCTCATGGCCAAGCAACAGCACGCCCTCACCCTGGCCCAGAAAGAAGCCTATGCGCTCCAGGTCGAGGTCGCCAAGCTGGCCCTGGCCAAGGGCCAAGGCACTGTCACCGATATCGACGACGCCCAGTCCCGCTACGACATCACCGTTGCCCAGGAGCTCGAAACCAGCCAGAACATCGGCTTCACCCGCCGCCAGCTGGAAAGCATCGTCAACCAGCCGATCAATGATCTGGCCGACCTGCAGCCGGACCGCCTCGAGCTAAGCCCTCCGCTACCGGCCAATGTCGAGGAATGGATCGCCCGGGGCGAGGAGATCAATCCGGAATTGCGCGCCTTGCGTGCCTCGATCGAGTCAGCCACCCAGGAACTCGAAAAAGCCCGCGCTGGTCATTTCCCGACCATCGACCTGATCGTCCAGCGCAGTCAGAGCCAAAGTGAAAACAATGTCTCGATCAACAGCCAATACCTGACATCCATGGTCGGCCTGCAGGCCAGCGTCCCCCTGTTTGCCGGCGGCTATACCGTTTCGCAAATGCGCCAGGCCCGCTCGAACATCGAAAAATTCCAGCAACAATACGAAGCCCGGCGCCGCGAAGTGGCGCAACAGATCCGCAAGGAATTCCAGAGCATCGCCGAAGGCATCGCCAAGATCGGCGCCCAGCAGCAGGCCGAGCGTTCGGCACAACGGGCCCTCTTCTCCAACCAGAAGGGTATTGCCGCCGGCACGCGCAGCCGCGTGGACGTTCTAAATGCCCAGCAGCAACTCATCAACGTCAAGCGCGACCTGGCCCTGGCGCGCTTTCAGTACATCCTCGCCCGGGTGCGTCTACAAGGCCTGGTCAGCTCCCTCAACGAGCAGGAAATCAGAACCATCAACGCCTGGCTGGATAGCACTAGCAGCGGTTAGGGAATCCCTGATCAATTGATGTCCTAAGCAATAACACCCAAGCCAACCATTTCTGACCCACTTCGATCATAGATTTTTCCGCCCCTACCGAGAACTCCGAGGTCCTATCGGCCCCGGCCGCCCGTTCTCGGGCACCGTAGACGAATTCCGTCATCAACTCATTAGTGATCTCCTTGTAGCGCACCTTCGTCTAACCGAACTGGTGCTTGATCACGCGAAACAGATCTTGCAGGCATGGCGTTTGAGCTCGTTGCTACCGGAGCGATGACGATGGATAAAGCCAGGGCTTCAGCAGTCGTGTCAGTCTCGGTGCCACCAGCCACGTCATCACGGCAACCACCAGCACGGTGAGCACCATGATGCGCGGCAACAGCGGCCAGGGTGCCAGCACATCGGCCAGCAACAGAAACAACAGGTAAACCGTGGGAGAGATGCCGAGCCAAGTCTCACCACCGCCACTTTCCAGCGGGGCGGCGGTACTTATGCCGGCGTCGGCGACGCCTGAAACCAATGAGCCAGGCCGGACACGTCCCGCACCATGGCCTGACCTTCAATAAAGGCAGAAGCTGCCGTCAGCCCCTGCAAACGCGCTGTCTAATCTTGCTAGGCACGCAGGCAATCAGGATTGGCTAACGCCAGCACCGCGTGATACAGGCGCCTGCGACGTCCACCTCATCGCTGGGACGCACCAGCTGCGCCCTTGAAAGTAAAAGCAGCAGCATCCCGTAAAGTAGACGCCGGTAAAGCCCTAACAGGTCGATGCAAAACACCG
>NZ_SDKK01000020.1:2034-26293 GCF_008107625.1 Zoogloea oleivorans | reverse complement strand
TTTGCATCGGCCTGCTAATCCCATCGCTGCTGATAGGAGAAAGTCGGGAGCTTCCAGCCAAAGCGCAGCGCCAGCATGCGGAAGCCAAAACCGACGACAAAACACACTACCGTATTGAGGTCGGAATCGACTCCCAATGTCTTCAATCCGAGAAAGAGCATGCAAACGAAGAGTGACACGCTGGCATACAACTCCCGGCAGAAGACAACAGGCACCTGATTGCAGAGCACGTCGCGCAGAATTCCCCCGCATATCCCCGTCAGCATGCCCGCCATGATGATGACAACCACAGGGTAATCAAGTTGCAGGGCGACATTGCAGCCAATCAGGGAAAACGCCACCAGCCCCATCGCATCCAGCATCAGGAAGACGCTTTTCATATGATGCATGAAGCGGGCAAGCAAGGTCGTGGCCAAACCGGCCAGAATAACCAGATATACATATTCGGGATGTTGCGTCCAGCCGATTGGAAAGTTTCCCAGAACAACATCCCTGATGGTTCCACCTCCCAGGGCGGTCACAAATGCAATCACGGCCACCCCGAAGATATCCATGTTGCGACGTCCTGCGGCCAACGCACCGGACATGGCCTCGGTGGTGATGGCGACCAGATAGATGACCAGCAACAGGTCGAATTGCTTGGTAGCGAGAGGCTGAAAAACGTGGGCGAGATTTTCCAACATAAGGAGAGACTCCATCAAATATCAGAAGCACTCAAATTGAGTGCTTCTGTGACGCCTCTCCCCCTGTCCTTTTACCTGAGAGTTTGAGCCCAACAAGGGCTTGCCCCTTCGGTGAGTTGCCAGGCGTCAAAACGCCCAGAACTTCTCTCCAGCCGGCGAATCATTTCTGCGGTTCAGCATGCCTGAGCGATTATGGGAGTTTGCGCCTTCGGCGGAGTCTGGAAGTCCAGGGCTCTCTCTCCCGCAGATGGGTGGATTATCGTGATCTTGTGGATTGCCTGTCAATCAGCGACAAATCGTGCCAGCGCGCCTTTGACGAAGGACGCTCGCGCATTGACCGGGCACCGGTTTAACGCGCGTCCCGGGTCAGGACGCTAAGCGTTGGTGCGGGCTTGGCAGGGTTTTCTGCACACGAATGATTGACAGACGGGATTTGGACGCGCGATCAAATAGCCCTGGAACCAGTTTGCACTGCTCTCCCTGGCCACCTGGAGTTGCTGCGCGTTTTCTATGCACTGGCTGACAACCAGCATGCCGACATTCCTGATTTCCGCGCTCAATTCCAACAGAACCCGCCTGGCCAGATTGAGGTGACCGGCACGACCGATCAGGCATTGATCGAGCTTGACGATGTCCGGGGCAAGCGCCCGAAGCCGCTCAAGATCCCAGGAGTAACGGCCGAAATTGTCGATCGCAACCTGATACCCTTTCGCGCGATAGCGGGCGATGGTGCCGGCAAGCCGAGCCACTGGCGCGAAGCCGTCGTCGGAAAACTCGAAAATGATTTTCTCCGCACTCAAGCCAAAGTTCGACGCAATCGAAGCGATGATGTCGTCCTGGAATGCCGGCAAGGAATGAGGGCTGACATTCAACGCAAGGAAGCCGTCATGCTTGCCGCGCTGGAGTACGAAGTTCAACGCATGCAAGGCATGGGCAAGGCGATCCAGTTGAAGGAGTTCATGGTCGCAAACCTGCCTGAAAATCATTTGTGCCGGCAGCCCCTGACCTTCAGGTGCAATCTCGTGCAAAAAGGCCTCATGGCAGACTATCTGATCACGGCGATTTACCTGCGGTTGAAACAGAGTGCTGAAAACACGCCCTTTAAAATGCGCGCACACTCGCCCGTTTTCAAATTCAAGCCCGTCTTCATTGCTCCAGACAGGGGTCTGGCGGAGTCGCATGTTGAAATAGCGTACGAGATCTGCCAAGGGCACGATGGATTCCATAATGGCTGCATTGACCGGAATAAGATTGGGAGTGCAATGTCGTGCGCTTGCTGCAGACCCTGGCTGCATTTTCTCGAATATAACGCCCTGTCATTCCCTCGGTAATCCAGAAAAACTAGTAATGAAACTAATCAATAACTACTAGTTTTCCGGCCCCGCATGCACCAGAATACTCGTCACGGCGAGCAACCCACGGCAAGCGGCACCGACCAGTCTCTCCGGAGCCTGCCAAGTGCCCGAGGTACGCCAACGGAGGTCATAAGGTATTCGTGGCCCTCAAGACAACAACCAAACTCAGCATGCCCAGCACGATGAATATTTATCATCGATACATCGGAAAACTCGCGGCCATCGTCATGGCGCTCTGCGGCGTTGTTTTTCTGCTTTCAGCCTGGTCCTTGCATCGAAGCTACAATAACCATCAGCAAAACGCCGAGACCGCCACCCAGAACGTCACCCTGCTGTTGTTGAACCAGATCGGCGGGACATTTGACGAGGTCGATAGAGCCCTGCTGACCTTGGCGTCCAACTTCTCGCACTGGGATAACTACAAACGAGAGTCCCGGACATTCATTGAGGAGCAAGTCAGGTTTCACCTGGCCCTGCACCCTGAGCTGGCTTCCATTCGAATAGCCAACGAGCGCGGTGAAGTCACCCACGGATTTGAAGGGGGCCTGCCACAGCCAGGAATTGGTATTGTCGACCGCAGCTACTTTCAACGGCACTTGAATGACAAAGAGGCAGGGCTGGTCATCAGCGAGCCCCTGAAGGGAAAGATCAGCGGCAAATGGGGGCTTATTTTTTCCCGCCGCCTGTCCAATTCGGACGGGAGCTTCGCCGGAGTGGTGATTGCCAACGTCAAAATTGATTATTTTCTTGAGCGCTTCAAGGCCGTCAAGCTGGGGAACAAAGGCTCTGTCGCCCTGAGGGATGAAAAACTGGGCGTTATCGCGCGCTACCCCGATGCCGGGGGCAATACTGCGATCAGCGCCAATGTCATCTCTTCCGACTTCCGGGATGCGCTCAACGCCAATCCAGCCGTTGGAACCTACATCAGCAGAGTCACAAGCATTGACGGCATATCCCGGGTTCACACATATCAAAAGCACGAAAAGTACAGCTTTTATGTCAATACCGGCGTAGCCCGGGATGAACTCCTGGCTGGCTGGTACAAGGAAGTAAAGATAACGCTGCTCCTGGCCACGCTCTTTTGTATCAGCCTGATAGCCGTCGCCGTTGTGCTGGCCCGCGCTCATCGCCAAAACGATGATGCAAATGCCGAATTGAGAGAAAGCGAACAACGCTTCCGCTCGCTCTATGAGTCCATGTCCGAGGGTCTGGCCATTCATCAGATGGTGTTCGATAGTGAGGACCGCGCTATCGACTACCGCGTCCTGGAAGTCAATCCCGCGTTCGAGTCGATTACCGGACTTAGCCGACAGACGGTCGTGGGACGGCTGGCAAGCGAAGTCTATGGCATTCTGCCAACCCTGTTTTTGGACACTTACTCCCGCGTTGCGTCGAGCGGCAACGCGGAACGCTTTGAGCACTGGTTTGAATCCATCGGGAAGGGATTTGCAATCTCCGTTTTCAGCCCCGCAAAGGGAAAATTCGCGACAGTCTTTGAAGACGTCACATCGCGGATGCGCGCCGAGCAGGAGCAAGAGCGACTATCCCGAGCCCTGCGCCTGCTGAGTCAGTGCAATTTCGCGCTGGTCAGAGTCGAAAGCGAAAAGAAGCTGTTCGAAGATATTTGTCGCCTGCTGGTCGAAACCGGCGGATATGTCATGGCATGGGTCGGCATTGCAGCAGATGACGCAGAAAAAACGGTTTGGCCGGAAACGCATTACGGATGCGAGGAAGGCTACCTCGACGGTATTCACATCTCCTGGGATGAATCCCGGGAAAGCGGCCGCGGACCAACCGGCGTGGCGATCAGGACTGCTACAGCACAAGTTAATTCAGACATCCTGACCAACCCGAGCATGCTTCCATGGCGTGACCTGGCGATTCGCCATGGTTATCGTTCAAGCATTGCCCTGCCACTCCTTGTTGGCGGAAAAGGCATTGGTGCAGTAATGATTTATTCCGCAGATGCCAATGCTTTCGCCAGCGAGGAAGTCGCGCTCCTGGAAGAACTGGCGGCCAATGTGACCTTTGGCATCCAAGCGCTTCGCAATCGCATGCAGCGAGAGTCTGCGGAAGCCGCCAATGTCGCCAAGAGCGCATTCCTGGCCAACATGAGTCATGAAATCAGAACGCCGCTCAATGCCATTTCAGGCATGTCGTTTCTGATTCGCCGTTTTGGCGTTTCGGATGAGGTTGGCGACAAACTCGGAAAAATAGAAACAGCCAATCGCCATCTGTTGCAAATCATCAACGACATTCTCGAGCTGTCTAAAATTGAAGCCGGAAAATTCATGCTGGAGGAACGGCATGTAAAAATTGCCGCCGTGGTGGACGACGTGGTCTCGATGCTGCAAGACCGTGCAAGAGAGAAGAATCTCGAAATACAAATAGAAATAGGACCTTCCGACCTGCATCTGCTGGGGGACCCGACGAGATTGCATCAGGTTCTGCTGAACTATGCCGGCAACGCCATCAAGTTTACCGAACGGGGAAAAGTGATCATCCGAACCCATACGGAGGACATTGGCCACCAGAAGGCGCTGGTGCGCTTTGAAGTGGAAGACACGGGGATCGGGATTCAACCAGAAGCCCTCACCCGGTTGTTTACGCCTTTCGAACAGGCAGACAACTCCACCACGAGACAATACGGCGGCACAGGACTTGGACTTGCAATCGCCAGGAAGCTTGCCAACTTGATGGGTGGCGATGCTGGCGTTGAGAGTGCCATCAATCAAGGCAGCAAGTTCTGGTTTACTGCCATATTAAAGCAGACCTCGGCACCAGCCTGCAGCGCGGCGCTTGCGGAAAATGACTTTTCGGCGGCACACCTTGCCGAATGCTATGCGGGGCGCAGGGTTCTGCTGGTCGAAGATGATTTGGTCAGCCAGGAAGTCGGCAGAGAACTCCTTGAGGAAGTAGGACTGCATGTGGACCTTGCAGACAACGGCCTGGACGCCCTGCAAAAAATCAGCATTGAAGCCTATGACCTGGTTTTTATGGATATGCAAATGCCGAAAATGGGCGGACTGGAAACCACCAGAATCATTCGCACGCAATCGCATATGCGTGGCTTGCCGATCATAGCAATGACAGCCAATGCATTTGCAGAAGACCGGGCTCAGTGCATGGCAGCCGGCATGAGTGATTTCATGTCAAAACCGGTCGTACCGGAGAAACTGTATGCACTTGTAGCCAAGTGGTTAAAGCCTTAGCTGCACCGCCGAATGGAATCAGATTGCGCTTAGAAGTTTCCAGCCAGTGGTTCATGAAATATAACGTTTGAGTGCACCGGACGGCACCGGTACTTGACGGGGAAGTCCTTAGAATCCAGTTAGGCAGAGCCTAGCTTGAACGCACTAAACCCAACCGTTTTCGATGAACTCGTTAATTGAGTACACGCGGCTCTGCAATTCCCGCTGTTGTATGGCACTAATTATTTGCTGGACCCCACTTGCGTAGGGTGAATCCCCGTACACACGCGTTTCCATGGAGATCGCGCATGGCCCGTCATGAATTTCAATCCGGTGAAAGGCGTGCCGTCCCAGATGGTCTTGCGGGATGTTGAGATCCCTTGCCTGCTGAGAGGTGTTGCGTACAGAGATGATCTCGGATGCGGCGACGCCAAGCGCACTGGCCATCGAAACGGCGGTGCCTGGAACAGAGGTTTTCGAAGCCTGATGGGACTCGGTAATGCGGATTTGACTCCCCTTGAACAGGGCTCCCGAGCGTTCCAGCATGCACATGAACTTCAGCATGAGGATGTTCGTGTTGGGGCACAACACGATGGGGAAGCTTGGCTGGGTACCTTCAAGTAACGACCCCGTGGCCAACTCCACGAGAACGGATGAGGTTCGCTGACAGAAGCTGGAAATGCTGCCGATCTCGCGACCGGAGCCGGCATGCACAACGATGACGCGTCCCTCGGTGGCAGCCTCGCTCAACCATGGAGAGACAGCTAACTCGTTGTTCGGGCTGAGCTTGTCGAGCAACTCTGTTGCGAGTTTCCCTGTGCCCGCAATGAAGACCTGCATTGATTGTTCTTTCGCGTAGAAGTGAAGAGGAGCCTGACTTTTTGCATCGTGCCGTGGACCCTATGCAATATCAAGCCTACCAGCCATCTGAACCCTCATCGCAGGAACGTCGCAACGACCCAGCCGCCCCTTAATCCTCTTCCGATAGCCCACAATAACGTTCTGCTCCATCAGATTAACGTTCTGCCCCATCAGATTAACGTTCTGATCTCGATGCAGGCGGTGCGGGATGATGTTCTGGCTGCTCTTTCCATATCGTTTGCACTTTTTCTTGGTTCCTGACCGCGGGCTGCCGTCCTAAAGTCCCTGCGTATTCGTACCAGGAGCTTCCGATGAACTGCAGCCCGACAGTATCGTCATCGAGACGCCGCTGGAGGCCAGTGCGCAGCCCGAGTTGCTGACCCTCGTGCTGCACAACTACCGGGCCAACGGCTTTCGGGTGGCGGATGGCGGCCTCAGGCGTGCAGCCAGCGCCAGTGCAGGCTGCGCGCGGCATGATCGAGCAGGTAGCCGAGAAAGCCGATCACCAGGATGGCCGCCATCAGGTCCGAGTAGGCCAGGCGGTCACGGGAGTCGAGGATGAAATAGCCCAGCCCGGCCGACACGCCGAGCATTTCGGCCGGCACCAGCACGATCCAGATGATGCCGATGGCCAGGCGCACGCCAGTAAGGATCTGGGCAGTGATGCCCGGCAAAATCACGTGCACGATGGTCTCGCGACGCGTCGCCGACAGGCTGCGCGCCAGCAGCAGCCAGTTCTTGTCGAGCTGGGCCACGCCGGCGGCGGTGTTGAGGAGAATCGGCCACACCGCCGCAAAGGCCAGCAGGAAGTACACCGGCGCATCGCCCACCCCCAGCACCATCACCGCCAGCGGCATCCACGACAGCGGCGAGATCATCCGGGCAAACTGGAACAGCGGCGTGGTGCTGCGCGAGAACAAGGGCGACAGCCCGGTGAGCACGCCCAGCGGAATGCCCAGCACCAGCGCAATCACCAGCCCCACGCCAACCCGCTGCAGGCTGATCGCCACGTGTTCCCACAGATCGTGCCCCTGCAGCAGCAGCCACAAGGCTTCAAGGGTCGGCAGCGGTGCAAAGCTGGCGGCAATCGGGGTTACCGACGTGAGCCAGCCGGCCCCCGCCGCCCACAGCAGCGCGGCCGCCAGCAGACCGACAAAGGGAAGCAGAACGTTCACCACCATCACACCGCCAGCACTTCCTTGCGCAGCAGGTCGGCCGGCAAGCCGAAGGCCGACGGCCCGCCCACCGCGGCGATGGCCTTGCGCACGAAGCGGTCATCCACCAGATCGCGGGCCGCAAAACGCGGATCGAGCCTGGCCAGGAAGGCGTTGTCGCCCTCCACCCTGGTCTTTTGCAGGACGCGCACCAGTTCCTCGGTGTACGACGGGAAGGGATAGGGCTGGAAGTCGATGCGGCGCTGGTACCAGCCCTTGTTGCGGGCCGCACCGCTGGCCTCATAGGCGGCATAGTCGGTGGTGGCCAGCACCTTGGCGAGCACCTGCGGGCTATGCGGCGTGTAGCGGTGATCGTCGCTGCCCGACAGCAGCTTGGCCGCTTCGAGCTGGTTGCCGCGCGTCCATAGCTGCGCCTTGACGATGGCGTTGGTGACCCGCTGGGCCCACTCGGGGCGCTCGACGATGTCGCGCTCGGCCAGGAAGGTCACGCAGCAGGCGTGGTTCTTCCACACGTCGCCGGACAGGCGCAGCACCTTGCCCACCCCGGCCGTCTCGGCGGCGGCATTGAAGGGTTCGGCGACGATGAAACCGGCAATCGACTTGCCGGCCAGTGCCGAGACCATCTCGGCCGGCGCCAGCACGACGAGGTTAACCTCGTTGGGCTTGAGCGCGGCGTCCTTGCTGCGCGTTACCGCCACCAGCCCATTGGCTTGCAGAATTTGCTGCAGGATCACGTTGTGGATCGAATACCAGAAAGGCACCGCCACCGTCTTGCCGCCCAGTTCAGCCACGCTGTTGATGTTCGGCGCCACCGTCAGGGCCGAGCCATTGACGTGGTTCCACGCCACCACCTTGGCCGGGAAGCGGGTGCCGTAACGCACCCACAGGGTGGCCGGCGAAAGCAGGTGGATCACATTCACCTGGCCTGACACGAAGGCTTCAATGACCTGTGCCCAGCTGCGAAACAGGCGCGGCTTGTCGGCGTGCAAGCCTTCCGCCTCAAAAAGCTTGCGCCCGTGGGCCACCAGCAGCGGCGTGGCATCGGTGATGGGCAGGTAGCCGATCTTCACCGGCACATCGCTGCCGCTGCCCTGGGCCAGCGCATCGCCGGCCGACAGCAGCGGCGAGGCAATGCTGGCTGCGGTGAGCGCCGACAGGCGCAGAAAGTCGCGGCGGGTCATCCCGCAGTCGCAATCGGACGACTGGCAGATATGGATGGCACGTGAAGCAGGCTTGTAGTCCATGAGAGTCCTTTAATGTCAGTCACTGTGAGTCAGGCGTGGCGCAGGGCGCCGAGAATGGACAGGCGCAGTGCGGTAACCTCGCTGGGGAAGTCTTCCCGCGGGTGAGGAATGTCCACCGTCCATTCCTGCACCAGATGGCCGGGGCGGCCGCCCATCAGCACGATGCGATCGGCCACCAGGATGGCTTCGTCGATGTCGTGGGTAACCAGCAGCGCGGCGGTGTGCCAGCGGTGCACCAGATCCACCAGCAGGGTCTGCATTTCGGCGCGAGTGATGGCGTCGAGGGCCGAAAAGGGTTCGTCGGCAAACAACAGTTCGGGCTCTCGCGCCAGCGCCCGGGCCAGCGCGGCTCGCTGGGCCATGCCACCGGAGAGCTGCGCCGGAAAAGCCCCTTCCCTGCCCTTCAGGCCCACCGCCTCGATGGCCGCGGTCACGCGCTGACGACGGCTTTCCTGGTCGCTGGCCGGCTGATGGGCAAAATCGAGGCCGAAGCCGACGTTGCCCGCCAGGTTCAGCCACGGCAGCAAGCTGGGCTGTTGAAACACCAGCGCGCTGCGCGGATGAGGCCTCGTCTGCGGCTGATCGAGAAAGCGCACATCCCCGGTGGCCGGGGCCTCCAGGCCGGCCAGCACGCGCAGCAGCGTGGACTTGCCGCAACCGCTGCTGCCCAGCAACGCGACAATCTCGCGACGGCGGATCGACAGCGACACCTTCTCGAAGATCGTACCGACGCCCGCGTGGGCAAAGCCCACATCGCGGGCCGCCAGTACGGTCTGCCGGGCAGCAGGGTCGGCCGGCTCGACCAGCGCCGCAACAGGCACCAGTGGCGCGTTCATGCGGCCCTCAGGGCGGCCTGGCGCACCAGCTCACCGTGGAGCTGAGTCAGGCTCGGCGTGACCACCGGCACAAAGGCCGCTTCCAGCCAGCGCCGGGCAAACTCGCCGGTCGTCTCCACCAGATAGGCCCGCCCGCCGGTGGCATCGAGTTCCAGGTCCATCGCCTGGCGAACGATGCCGGCCAGGCGGATGCGCACCTTGAACAGCGGCGCGGCCTGCTCGGCAAAGCTGCCGCTGGCGAGGCCCTCCTTCAGTTCCTCGATGGCATGGGCCAGGCCCGCTTCCAGCGCGTCGATGCGCGACTGCAAGCCGGCACGCACGGCACTGCCGGAGGCCTTGGCGGCACCGATGCAGGCCCGCGCCAGACCAATCGACATGCCGCACTGCAGGCTCAGGAAGGCCGGCCGCACGCGGGGCAGAAAGCGGCGCGCATCGGCGTGGATCAGCTCGCCGGCTCCCGAGGCCACGCCGTCGATGAGAATCGCCGCGGTGTTGCTGCCGCGCAGGGCCAGCAGTTGCAGATCGTCGGTGCGGGTGATGCCCGGTGTGTCGGCAAAGAAGGCCACCACCGCCGGCGGCTGACCGTCGGTGGGCTCGACGGCGGCGGCCACCACGTAGCCGGAACGGCGCAGGTTGGTCACCCACGGCAATTTGCCGTCAAGGCGCCAGCCGTCGGCCTCCGGCGTGGCAGCAATCGACAGGCTTTCGATGCCCGACAGGAACTTCATCGCGTTGGAGAGGCCCGTGGCGCCGGCCAGCTCGCCCGCCAGCAAGGCCGGCAGGCTGCGTTCACGGAGCGCCTCGTTGTCGCTTTCGAGCAGATAGCCGATGAAGCAGCGCTGCCCCCAGAACACGAAGGCCGCCGTCAGCGAGTGCTCGGCAACGCGGGCAATCGCTTCGGCCGCATCCCAGGTGGAGCCGCCAGTGCCGCCCAGTTCCACCGGAACGCCGATGCGGAAGAAGCCAGCCGCGCCGAGCACCGAAATGGCGTCGTCGGCGTGGGTGCTGCCTTCGTTGAGCGAGGCGGCATGAGCCGCGGCCCAGGCCAGCGCGTCGTCCTGCGTGCGGATGATGGTGTTCATGATTCCAGCGCCCCCGGGGCAAAGGCTTGCAGTTGCGGATTGATGTCGGTGCCGGCCAGGTTATTGGCGAAGTTGCACAGGGTCGCCAGGCTCACGCCGAGGATCACTTCGAGCACATGTTGCTCGGTGAAACCGGCGGCCACAAAGTCGGCCAGCTCGCCCTTGGCGACCTTGCCGCGGGTCAGGATGACGGCGCGGGTGAAGGCCACCAGGGCATCGAAGCGGGCGTTGCCGGTGCTGGCGCGCTCCTGCAGGGCACGCACCAGATCCCGTTCAAGGCCGGCCTTCTTCAGCGCAATGGCGGTGTGGCCGGCCACGCAGAAGTCGCAGCCATGCACGCCGGCGACGGTGATCTGCACCACTTCGCGCTCGGCCAGGCTCAGGCTCGAACGGGCATTGATGCCCGACACGGTAAGGTAGGTTTCGAGGGCCACCGGCGCATTGGCAAGCACGCCGATCAAGTTGGGCAGGAAGCCGTTGTTGGTGATCACCGTGTCGATGAAGGCGCGGCTGCCCTCGGGGGCGGTGTCGGGGGTGTGAACAGTCAGTCGGGTCATGGCGGTCTCCGCAGGGTTCGTTGATGGGGTCCATTCTCCCCATCGCGCGCGCGCTTCTCTATGCACGGGCGTCGCTGCTTTTTGCTCAATCGTCTAACCGGGGGCATGCAGCACCGGCACGCGACGGGCACGCTGGAAAGCCCCCGGCTGCTCGCCGATCACCTTCTTGAAAGCCCGCGTGAAGGCGGCCTGGGAGTTGTAGCCCACGTGCTCGGCGGCGCGCAGCACGCTGTCGCCGCCCTGCAGGCGCCGGGCAGCAATCTTCATGCGTACCTGCAGCAGAAACTGGGCCGGCGGCTGACCGCTGGTCTCGGCGAAATGCCGGCAGAAGCTGGCCCGCGACATGCACGCCACCCGCGCCATGTCCTCCACCGACCAGGGCTTGCCCGGCTCGCGCAGCAGGTCGTCGAGCAGGGGTGCGAACTCGGAACGCCGGGCCACGGCCAGCAGGCCGCCAGCCACTTCGTCGCGGCGGGCCACGTCGCGAATCACATAGAAGAACAGCAGTTCGGTGAGGCGCTCGATGAGCGGCGACGGGGTCGTCTCGTCCCGCTCGGCCTCGCTGAGGATCAGGTCGAAGAGCGGCGTCACCGCCCGCAGTGCGGCCGAGTCGGAGCGGATCACCACGTAGTCGGGGAAGGCACTGCGAAACAGCTCGCCGAGCAGCCCGCGAAACTGGAAGAAGCCACAGGCCAGCCCGCAGGCGCCGGCCACCGGCGGATTCATCGGCAGCATCGGGCGCGGCTGGCACCCGGTGCCGGCACGGGCATCGGGCGTCAGGCTGTGGGGAATGTCGCGCAGCAGGAACACGCCTTCCCGCTCGCGCAGCAGGATCGGCGCCTGCCCTTCGAGATGCAGCCAGGATTCGCCGCGCAACACCAGATGGAAGCTGGCCCGCTCACGCCCGGCCGTCGAGGCCCGCCACGGGCCGCAATACTGCCCGACATGAAAAATCGTGGTATCCAGTTCCAGCCCACTGACCAACCAGTGGGCGAGTCGATCGGTATCGGTGCTCATCGGTGCGCTTTCAGACTTGAAGAATCAAAGGCGCCAGTCTTCGCTTTGCTCCAGCAGCGCCGTGGCCGTCATCCCCAGCCCGGCGGCCAGCTTGACGACGGTGGCAAGGGACGGCATGGCGACACCCCGTTCGATGTCTCCGGCAAAGGAGCGGCTCAGGTCCGCCTTCTCGGCCAGCACTTCCAGGGACCAACCCTGGGCTTCCCGCAGGCGGCGCACGGTCGCGCCGAAGCGCTTGTGCAGATCGTTCATGCGGCGCGCTGCTCCGCGCCGGACACGCCATGCTGCAGGCTGGCCTGGCTGATCTGACTGTGCGGCGGCACGCTGTGGGTAAGCCACACGTTGCCGCCGATGCTGGAGCCCTGGCCGATGGTGATGCGGCCGAGCACGGTGGCGCCGGCGTAGATCACCACGTCGTCCTCGATCACCGGGTGGCGCGGCAGCCCCTTCTCGAGCCCGCCGTCCGAGCCGATCTGGAAACGTTTGGCGCCGAGGGTGACGGCCTGGTAGAGGCGCACCCGGTTGCCGAGCACCGCGGTTTCGCCGATCACCACACCGGTGCCGTGATCGATGAAGAAGCTGTGCCCGATGGTGGCGCCCGGATGAATGTCGATGCCGGTGGCCGAATGGGCCAGCTCGGCAACGATACGGGCGATCAGCGGGGCACCGAGGCGATACAGGCGATTGGCGATGCGGTGATGAATGACGGCCAGGATGCCCGGGTAGCACAGCACCACTTCATCGACGCTGCGCGCCGCCGGGTCGCCGTGGAAGGCCGCTTCCACATCGGTATCGAGCAGCTCCCGGATCGACGGCAGCGTGGCGGCAAACTCGCCCACCAACGCAATCGCCCGGCTGCGCACGGTTTCCGGGGCCAGATCGCCATGACGGTCCTGATAGGCCAGTTCCAGCCGGACCTGTTCGAGCAGGCCGTGCAGCGCTGCATCGAGGGTGTAGCCAACGTAGAAGTCTTCGCTCTCCTGGCGCAGGTCGGCGGGGCCAAGGCGCATTGGAAACAGCGCCCCGCACAGTTGCTCGACGACCTGACCAAGCGCTTCGCGGGACGGAAACTCGCGTCCGCCAAACTCCTGGCTGCGCCCCTGGGCTTCGCGCCAGCGCTCGCGCACCGCATGCAGCCCGGCCACGATGCCCGGCAGGTCCCAGTGGCCGGTGGTGGCCTGGCTGGATGCCAGGGCCGACTCATGCCGCAAACTCATATCGGCAGCCCCGCCGCGTCGAAGACCCCTTCAAACAGGATCGAGCTGAGGTAGCGCTCGCCGGAGTCGGGCAGCACCACCACGATGGTCTTGCCGGCGTTCTCCGGGCGCCTGGCGAGGCGTACCGCCACCGCCACGGCCGCACCGCTGGAAATCCCAGACAGAATGCCCTCCTCCTGCGCCAGGCGGCGCGCAAACTCGACGGACTCTTCATTGCTGACCTGCTCGACCGCGTCCACCAGCGACAGGTCGAGCACGCCCGGCACGAAACCGGCGCCGATGCCCTGGATCTTGTGCGGGCCGGGCTTGAGCGGTTCGCCGGCGCGGGTCTGGGTCAGGATCGGGCTGGCCGCCGGTTCGACGGCCACCGACTGGATGGCCTTGCCGCGACCCTGTTTGAAATAGCGCGACACGCCGGTGATGGTGCCGCCGGTGCCCACGCCGGACACGAAGATGTCCACGTTGCCGTCGGTGTCATCCCAGATTTCGGGGCCGGTGGTGGTTTCGTGGATGGCCGGGTTGGCCGGGTTCTTGAACTGCTGGAGCAGCACGTATTTGTCGGGGTCGGAGGCGGCGATCTCTTCGGCCTTGGCCACCGCACCGCTCATGCCCTTGGCCCCTTCGGTGAGCACCAGCCTGGCGCCGTAGGCGAGCAGCAACTTGCGCCGCTCGATGCTCATGGTTTCGGGCATGGTCAGGGTCAGCGGAATGCCCCGCGCCGCCGCCACAAAGGCCAGGGCGATGCCGGTGTTGCCGCTGGTCGGCTCGACGAGTTCCTTGCCCGGCCCGAGCAGCCCGCGCTTTTCGGCGTCCCACACCAAAGCCGCACCGATGCGGCACTTGACCGAGTAGGCCGGGTTGCGGCCTTCAATCTTGGCCAGCACCGTGGCGCCGGCACCGTCGGTAACCCGGTTCAGTTTGATCAGCGGGGTATGACCGATGGACAGGGCGTTGTCCTCAAACCACTTGGGCATGGAAATCTCCTAAGGAAAAATCAAAAAGATGGAAGGCACCTTAACCCTGCCCGACAGGGTGACGAACCAACAATATTTCAGTAGGTTTGCAGGCAAAAACGAATAAGCATTGCAGCAAGACTGCTATTCGTTTCAGGTAGAAAGATCGGTAAACACTTCCCAGTCGAAACGGGTCCGGTGACGCAGGCGTGCCAGGGCGCCGCGCTTGCCCCGGTTGGTGACCTTGCCTTCATCAAGACTGCCGAGCGGCAAGCCGGTATACGACTGGCGCAGACCGTGCAGAATGCCGAGGCCCTCAGGCCACGGACCGTGCCCCGAGTCCACATTGATGTGCCCCGCCTGCCCGGCGTCGACCACGACACTGCCCCAACAGTCGGCCCAGTGCAGGGTGCGCTCGAAGCTGGCCCACAGGTCGTTGCGACTGGCCACAACGATGCTCGGCACGCCGATGGGTGCCGACGGAATCCACGACGACAAACCGCCACGGTCGGCAATCTCGCGACCGTCGCGCAGCCCGAAGGCGGTGAAGCGCTCCGGGTCGGGCGGCGCCACCAGCAACAGGCCGGCGACCCGCTCGGGACGATCGGCAGCCGCCACTACCGAAGCCAGACAGCCGTAGCTGTGGGCAACGATCCACACCACACCCGGCGCCTCGTCGATTTCACGCCGCACTTCGGTGGCCCAGCGCGCCAGAACCGGTATGTGCCAGTCGATATGCCGCACCCGGCGGGCGTCGGGAAGACGTCCTTCCATCCAGCTCTGCCAGTGGTCGGGACCACTGTTGTCGAGTCCGGGAACAATCAGGGTGGTCTGCAGCACGTAAGAAATCCTGAGGGGCCAGATGAAAAATGCGCCAGACCAAAGGCCCGGCGCACAGGGTTGCGGAAAGACTCCGGCCACTGGCCGGAGCGTGCCCGATGCTTACTTGACGCTGATCTGGTCGAACACCCCGCCGTCGGCAAAGTGCGCCTTCTGGGTCTTGGCCCAGCCACCAAACACGGCGTCGATGGTGAACAACTTGACCGGCGCAAACTGCCTGGCGTACTTGGCGGCAATTTTCGGGTCGATCGGGCGGTAGTAGTTCTTGCCGGCGATCTCCTGGCCTTCGGGCGAGTACAGGTATTCGAGGTAAGCGGTGGCCACCTTGCGGGTGCCGCGCTTGTCGACCACCTTGTCCACCACGCTCACCGGCGGCTCGGCCAGAATCGACAGCGACGGGGTGACGATGTCGAACTTGTCCGGACCCAGCTCCTTGACGG
The DNA here is from genome assembly GCF_008107625.1 of Zoogloea oleivorans. Lineage (GTDB taxonomy): Bacteria > Pseudomonadota > Gammaproteobacteria > Burkholderiales > Rhodocyclaceae > Zoogloea > Zoogloea oleivorans. The sequence continues at coordinate 10,842 of NZ_SDKK01000020.1, read as the reverse complement.
CCAGGTAGGCTTCGTTTTCCCAGGCGATCAGCACGTCGCCGATGCCGCGCTCGGCAAAGGTGGTGGTGGAGCCACGGGCGCCAGAGTCGAGCACCTTCACGTTGGCGAAGAGCTTCTTGACGAAGTCCTTGGCGGTGGCGTCATTGCCGCCCGGCTGCTTGAGCGAGTAACCCCACGCGGCCAGGTAGTTCCAGCGCGCGCCGCCGGAGGTCTTGGGGTTCGGGGTGATCACCTCGACGCCCGGCTTGACCAGATCGTTCCAGTCCTTGATGCCCTTCGGGTTGCCCTTGCGCACCAGGAACACGATGGTCGAGGTGTAGGGCGAGGCGTTGTGCGGCAGGCGCTTCTGCCAGTCGGCCGGAATCAGCTTGCCGTTGTCGTGCAGCGCATCGACGTCGCTGGCCAGGGCCAGGGTCACCACGTCGGCTTCGAGGCCGTCGATGACGGCGCGGGCCTGCTTGCCCGAACCACCGTGGGAAGCCTTGAAGGTGACGACTTCATTGTTCTTGGCCTTCCAGTACTTGGCGAAGGCGGCGTTGTAATCCTGGTAAAGCTCGCGGGTCGGATCGTAGGAGACGTTGAGCAGCGTCACGTCCGCCTGGGCCAGACTGGAAAAACCGAGGACGAGCGCCAGGGAAACAAGGGAACGACGAGCAAGACGGGATTTCATGAGAGTGCCTGTGAAGTAACGATGAATGAAGAAGAGTCTAGAGACGCGATTGCGCTTAACGAACCAAGAAAAATTTGAATGCTTATTCCTGATCGGCTGATTTCCAATCCAGGATTTCAGCGGGCCGCATTGACCTGACCGATGGCGGTGCGCAGATCGGCCAGCGTGACCACCCGCGGCCCATGCAGCGCAGCGATCTGTTCCACGTCCAGCTTGAGCTTCTGGATGTTGTCGTAGAGGTTCACCGAGTACGGGTTGGGGCTGGCCGGTGCCGGCACACCGGCAGCCGTCGGGGTGTAGGCATCGGCTTCAATGAGGATCTTCTCGGCTGGCAGGTAGATGAAGGCGAAGGCGTCGCTGTGGCCACTACCGGCCAGCGGATGAATCTCGATGCTGCGCTTGCCGTCCGACAGCACGTGCTTGCCCGAGAAAGTCTCGAAGCGCGCCGGCTTGCCCGAGCGGGCCAGACGATCCGGGCTGAGCTTGCGCGGAGTGGCCCAGGCCTTTTCAAAGTAGGCACGGTTGGCGTGGGGCGTGACGATGCTTGCCCCCTCATCCACAAAGGTGCGCAGGCCGCCGGCGTGATCGAAATGCGCGTGGGTGTTGATCAGGTACTTGATCGGCTTGCCGGGGATGGTTTCCTTGACCTTGGCGATCACGGCCAGGGAACGCTCCTCGTTGAGCGGTGCCTCGACGACGACGACGTGGTCCTTCTGTTCGATGGCAACACTGTGGTGGGTGCCACCGGTGAGGAAGTACACGCCTTCGGCCAGCGGACTGGCGAGCACCTTGATCACCTGCGCCGGGGCACTGGCGATCTCCTGCGGCACGGTGATGCTCACCGCGGGGTTGAGCCGGACTTCGGCCACCTGCAGGTCGAGCACCGGATACCCGCCCTGACTGCGCTCGATACGGGCCGGGAAGCGCACGCCGCCGAAATCCTTGTAGCCGGAGAAGCGGGTTTCCACGAGGGTGTCGCCAAGCACCGGGTTGTCGACCCAGGTGCGGATGCGTTCGACCTGGTTGCGGGCATTGAGGGTGCCGACAAAACGGTACTTGCCCTCCAGCGCGAAAGACACTTCACTGCTGCCTCCGGCCCGGGTGGTCGCCCGTGCCTGGTTGGCTAGCGCGGCCTTCAGGAAGCCCTGCGGTGTAGCCCAGATTTCGGCAGCCCGTTCGGCCACGGCAGCCGGCTGGGGCACAGCCGCTGGCACAGTCCCCTGGGCCGGTGCCGTGGTGGGCAGGTTCCAGGCGTAGGGGCCGCTTACATACTGATCGACCCGCTGCTCCACCGGCGCCGGACGCAGACGCCCTGCTTCGATGGTCTGGCTGCGGGTGATCTGAACTCGCGCGCTGGCGGCGGTGTAGTCGATGTCGGCCACGTAGCGGCTCACGTCGAAGCGCGGCCACGCCAGGGACGGGTCCGGCGCCTGGCCAAACTGGAACCAGCGACCACTACCGGCAAACTGGATCGACTGCACCCCCTCAACGTCGAACGCCTTTGCTGCCGCCTGCAGACTTTGGGCGTGGGCAGGTGCGCTGATCACGAACGACAGGGCGGCAGTAACACCGATGAAAGGAAGAATGGCTTTGCGCATGAAACCCCCGGAGCGGTAGGTGAAAGATGCCTTCACTTCGGCAACTTCCATACCTGCCGGCCGAAATGGCCGGACAGGGCTGCGCAAGGCCTGATCCTGCAAGGGTTTCCACGGCTCAGCAGGCCACATCGACACCCCACTCCGGGGGACTGACAGTGTTGCCGGACAAACAGCCATTGCTGGATTTTCAGCACCCCTGACGCGCGTGGTGCACCGCATCCCCGTGGGTCGGACTTCAGTCCGACTCGCCTGGCTGAGCGTGCGCTGTCGGACTGAAGTCCGACCCACGGGAGTGCTTCATGCGCTCAGCCCCACACGCCGCTGCGGCGGTCTTCGACGCGCCTGGCCTTGTGGGTGGCACGGGGCAAGGTGTCGGCGGGCAGGATCTTCACCACCGCGCTGACGCCGGTAATCGACTTGAGCTGTCGCCCGAAATGATGGGCCAGGTCTTCGTCACGGCCGCTGAAGGTGGCGCTGCGTTCCACTTCCACGGTAAGAACATCCAGATGGTTCTGGCGCTCGACGATCAGCCGGTATTCACCGGTCAGATCGTGATCACGGCGGGCGATGGCTTCCACGTCGCTGGGAAACAGGTTGGCGCCCTTGATGATCAGCATGTCATCGAGCCGCCCATGCACGCCCTGCAGGCGAATCGAGGTGCGTCCGCAGCCGCAGGGTTCGGACGTGAAGGAGACGATGTCGCCGGTACGGAAGCGCACCATCGGGCGGGCGGACTTTTTCAGCGTGGTGAGTACCATTTCGCCACGGGCGCCCTCCTCCACCGGCTCGTTGGTGTCCGGGTGCAGCACCTCAACGAGGATGTGGTCCTCGGCCCAGTGGAGGCCGTCCTTCTCCTCGCACATGCCGGCGCAGGAGCCGAAGATATCCGACAGGCCGTAGTAGTCGTACACCGAGGCGCCCCACAGGGCTTCGATGCGCTGGCGGGTTTCGGGGATCGAGCCGCCGGGCTCGCCAGCCACGAAGATGCGCCGGATGGCCAGATCCTTTTTAAGATCGATGCCCTCCTTCACCGCGGTTTCACCCAGGTACCAGGCGTAGGACGGAGTGGTCCAGATGGCGGTGACCTGGAACTGCTTCGCAATCGCCAGCAGGCGCTCGGACGGCACCGTGCCGGCGTGGATCGACAACGCACCGAGCTTCTGCGCCCCCAGCACGCACGGCCCGCCGACGAACAGCGAGAAGTTCAGCGAGTGGGCGTAGCGGTCTTCCGGACGCAGACCCGACGACCAGAACTGGCGCGCCTCGTAGTCGATCCACTCGTCGAAATCCTGCGCGGTGAAAGGCGACGCGGTGGGCACGCCGGTGGAGCCGCTGGAGGCGGAGATGTAAACGATGTCCCGCTCCGGCACCGCCACCAGATCGCCAAAGGGCGGCACGGCTAGCTGGCGTTCGCGCAAGGTCTGTTTGTTGATGAAGGGGAAGCGCCGGATGTCGTCGAGGCTGCGTACCGACTCCGGATGCACCCCGGCCGCATCGAAGCTGGCCCGGTAATACGGAGAATTGTTGTAGGCGTGATGCAGGTGCTTTTGCAGCAACTGCAGCTTGAGGGCGGCCCAGTCTTCACGGGGCTGGGTTTCCAGAGCTTCGTCCCAATAGGGGCGGTGTTGGGTACTCATCAGAATGTTCCTTCGATAAATCCGCGGAGCTACCCCTGTGGGTCGGACTTCAGTCCGACTCGACTGGCTGAGTGTGCGCTGTCGGACTGAAGTCCGACCCACAGGGGGCGCAGTCTTACTGCAGATACGCCGGGCGGGCGTAGCCGGCGAAGTGCTTGTCCAGCGCAGCGCGGTATTCCGGGGTACGGAAGGCGGCGGCGATGTCCTTGGCCCACGGCTTGTCCTTGTCGTCGACCTTCACCGCGACCACGTTCAGGTAATGGTCGGGGGTCTTTTCCAGCACGACGGCTTCGGTCAGTTTGAGGCCGGAGGAAATCGCGAAGTTGCCGTTGATGAGGGCGAATTCCACATCATCCAGGGTGCGCGGCAGCTGGGCGGCTTCGATGGGCGTGAGGACCAGCTTGCGGGGGTTCTCGGCCACATCCTTCTCGGTGACCTTCAGCGGATCAAGGCCAGCCTTCACCTTGATGAGCTTGTTGGCTTCGAGGAAGACCAGGGCGCGGGCCAGGTTGCTGGGATCGTTGGGCAGCGTGATCCGATCGCCGTCCTTCACGTCGGCCAGGCTCTTGCGCTTCTTGGAATAGAGACCCAGCGGGGCGATCGGTGCCTTGATGATGTCCACCAGGTTGAGGCCCTTGTCGGCCGAGAACTTCTTCAGATAGATGATGTGCTGGAACAGGTTGGCATCCAGCGAACCCTGCGCCAGGGCCAGGTTGGGCTGCACGTAGTCGTTGAATTCGACGAGCTTGACGGTATAGCCCTTCTTTTCGAGCACCGGCTTGATGCCAAGCTTGAGCTGGTCGAAGTTGGAGCCGGCGGTGGCGCCGAGGGTCAGGGTTTTCTTCTCCTGGGCGTGGGCCGTGACGGCACCGAAGCCGATGGTGGCTACCAGGCCGACGGCAGATGCGATGGACAGCAAACGCTGGGTGAAGTGGCGGCGGGTGGTGTTCATGGGTGTTCTCCTGGCAAGAATGGTCTGGTCTGTTTTATTGGGGTTCAACGCTTGTCCACGTGCCGGGCGAACCACTGGCCGAAGAACTGGATGCTTTGCACGAGCACGACGAGCAGCACGATGGTGATAAGCATCACGTCGGTCTGGAAACGGTAGTAGCCGTAGCGAATGGCCAGATCGCCAATACCGCCGCCGCCCACCACGCCGGCCACCGCCGAATAAGACAGGAAGCTCACGGCTAACACGGTAACCGCCAGGATCAGCCCCGAGCGGCCTTCCACCAGCAGCACGTGGCGGATGATCTGCAGCGGCGAGGCACCCATCGCTTCGGCAGCTTCGATGACGCCACGGGGCACATCGCGCAGGGTCTGCTCGATGAGGCGGGCGAAGTAGAAGATCGCGGCGATCGACAGGGGCACGCTGGCGGCCAGCGGCCCGATGGAGGTGCCGGCAATGACCCGCGTGAAGGGTGAAATCGCCACCAGCAGGATGATGAAGGGGAAGCTGCGCACCACGTTGATCACGCCATTGGCGATCAGGTTGAAGGCTCGGAAGCGTTCCAGCGACTGACCCTTGCTGGTCAGAAAAACCAGCAGGCCGAGGGCACCGCCGATAAGGATGGCCGCCGACAGGCAGATCGCCAGCATCAGCAGGGTTTCGCCGGTGGCCTTGAGGATTTCCGGCAGCAGTTCGATGAGCGTATCAAGCATGGGCGGCCTCCAGGGCGAAATGACGGGGTGTCGGCTCGTCAGCATCGGTGGCGGGCGACGGACTGGCCGCCGGGCCGACAGCACCAAAATCCGACAGCCAGCTGGCCAATTGCGAACCTTCCGGAATGCGGCCGTCGGCGATATCGAGCTGCTCGACGATGTGCCCACCCTCCATCACCGACACCCGGTGACACAGGCGACGGATCACCTCCATCTCGTGGCTGACGAGCAGGATGGTCACGCCGAACTGGCGGTTGGCGTTGGCCAGAACGCCCAGCAAATCGAGCGTGGTGCGCGGGTCGAGAGCCGACGTCGGCTCGTCGGCGAGCAGCACGTGAGGCTCGGGAGCCAGCGCCCGGGCAATGGCGACACGCTGCTTCTGGCCACCGGACAGACGACCGGGATAGACGTCGGCCTTCTCGGCCAGCCCGACAAAATCGAGACACACCTGCACCCGTTCTCGGATGCGCGCCGGGTCGGCACCGGCGATGCGCATCGGCAGCGCCACGTTGTCGGCAACGGTCTGGTTATGCAGCAGGTTGAAGTGCTGAAAGATCATCCCGATACGGTGCCGCGCCTGACGCAGGCCGGCGGCGGACAGACGGGTGAGGTCGTCGCCATGGACGATCACCTCACCCGCATCGGGGCGCTCGAGCAGATTGACGAGGCGCAGCAGCGTGGACTTGCCGGCACCGGAGAAACCGATGATTCCGTGGATTTCGCCTTGCGGCACACTCAGGCTGGTGGGCTGCACGCCGACGCTACGGCCACCGGGATCGGTGTAGCGCCGGGAGACGTTGCGCAGCTCGATGGCGGGCCGTGAAGAAGCAAGTTTGGACATGGCGCGGTGCAACAAAAACACTGGAAGGGGCAACTTTAGTCCCGCCCTCCCCGCCCTCAAACCAAGTAAAACTGCACTGCTTTGCAAGCGTTGACTGCAAAGCTTTTTACCTTACGTTACGGCAAACCGACTGCCCGCAGACACGGACAGTCGATGCCGCTCAGGACTTGCGCAACACCGTCGCCGTACCCTGGCTTGCGCAACGAACACAGGACAAATCATCCAGCCGCTCCCGCACCTCGGTGGCCGAGTGGCGGCAGAAAACCATGGGAATGCCAAGCTCTTCGGCCTGCTTGCGCACATTGCGCATCAGCATGTGATTGGCGCGGTCGCACATGAACACCACCAGCCCGGTGCGACGGGACAACTGGCGCCGACTCTCCGACGCCTTGCGCCCGGTCCAGTGGTCAATAGCCTTGATGCCGAACTGGTCGGCGACCCTCAAGATTTCACTGCGGATGCCCTCAATGCGATCCGCTCCCACAATCACAGCCTGCATGTCGAACCCTTCCATCAAAGCGCGCCCAGGGCACGAATGAAGTAAGTGTGTCGTGACAGCGCAGCGCACCAAACCAAATTATTCGGCTATGCATTCCACACTCTAGAGTCCGTCATTCGGGTAATGGATGAGTGCCGCCCAGCGCTTGAGGGTGTAGTCGATGGCTTTCGCGCTGGATGACGCGCTCGGTATCTTTCTCCGGCATTGCAGCAACCAGGCCTTGAACGCTTCCAGCAGCAGCGTTGCCTTCTGCTGGCGCAGTGTTTGCCGAGCCTCGGTATCGAGTTCCCGTGCCTCCTGCTCAATGGCGGTAAGCCCCCGGCAAACCCACCTTCCCCCGACCGCTTAGCTCGCTAAACATAGTGTCCACTACGCATTAGAAGTGGACACTTACATGACCATCACCCAGCCCCTCCGTACCCGTCGCACCCACTCTGAAGCGTTTAAGCAGTCCCTGATCGAAGCCTGCGGCGAGCCCGGCGCCTCGGTCGCGGGGGTTGCGCTGGCCAACGGGATCAACGCCAACCCGCTGCGGCGCTGGATGCGCGAGCGAGGCATCGAGCCGCCCGAGTTGTCCTGTCTGCCCTTACGTGTGGCGGCCTCCGAGCCGATGGGCGGCTTTGTCCCGGTGCAGCTTTCCCCAAGCGTTGATCCACCCATCCGCGTGGAACTGCGTAAGGGCACCGCCGTGGTCACGGTGGACTGGCCCGCGTCCTCGGCGGCCGCCTGTGGCGCCTGGCTGCGCGAGTGGCTCGGATGATCCGGGTCGATGCCCTGTGGCTGTCGGTGGCGCCCCTCGACATGCGCGCCGGCATGGATACGCTCCTTGCCCAGGTGGTGCAGGTCTTCGGCGAGGCGCGTCCGCATCAGGCCTACCTCTTCGCCAACCGGCGCGGCACCCGGATGAAGGTGCTGATCCACGACGGCCAGGGGATCTGGCTCGCCTGCCGGCGGCTCAATCAGGGGAGATTTCGCTGGGCCGAAGGGAACGGCTCGCTGACGCTCTCCCAAGCTCAGTTCGACGCGCTGGTGCTAGGGCTGCCCTGGCAGAAACTGAGCGGCGACGGTGCGATCCGGATGATTTGAAGGTCCACCATCGGGGGATGTCCCGATGGCCGTGGCGGTGTTCCAACGGCATGATTTGCCCATGGTTCTCCCCGCCAACCTCCACGCTATCAGGATCATCTGCCGCTGTACCGCCAGGAAGGCATCTTCGGCCGGGCGGGGCTCGCGATTCCCCAATCCACGCTCGCCCAGTGGGTCGGCCAGATGGGCGTGCAGCTTCAAGCCCTGGTCGATGCGCTGAAGGCAGAACTCCTCACCTTCCCGGTATTGCATGCCGACGAGACGCCGGTGGCCATGCTCGACCCGGGGGCCGGCAAGACGCACCGGGCCTACCTGTGGTCCTACAGCATCGGTGCCCACGATCCGGTCCGGGCGGTGATCTACGACTTTGCCGACAGCCGCGCCGGCAAGCACGCCCAGGACTTCCTGGGCGACTGGCGCGGCACCCTCGTCTGCGACGATTACGCGGGCTACAAGGCCTTGATCGCCAAAGGCGTGACGGAAGCGGGCTGCATGGCCCACGCCCGACGCAAGTTCTTCGAGTTGCAGGAGCACGGGCAGAGCCAGATCGCCGGCGAGGCGCTGGAGCGAATCGCTGCCTTCTACGCCATCGAGCAGCAGGCAAGGGAGCTGGACGCCGAAGCCCGCCAGGCGTTACGGCAGACCAAGGCTAAGCCGCTGCTGGAGGACTTCAAGGCTTGGTTGCTGGCGTGTCGGGGCAAGATTCCCAACGGGTCATCCAGCGCCAAGGCCATTGACTACACCCTCAAGCGCTGGGCGGCACTGACCCATTACCTGACGGATGGCCGCGTGCCCATCGGTAGAGTCGAGATGTG
>NZ_SDKK01000020.1:0-315 GCF_008107625.1 Zoogloea oleivorans | reverse complement strand
GTGCCTTTGCAAGGCACACACAACAACTGGATCGAGAACCAGATCCGGCCGATTGCCATCGGCCGCAAGAACTGGCTCTTTGCGGGTTCGCTGCGCGCCGGCAAGCGCGCGGCTGCGATCATGAGCCTGATCCAGTCGGCGCGCCTCAACGGCCACGAGCCCTACGCCTACTTGAAGGATGTCCTCACCCGCCTGCCGACTCAGCCGCAGAGTCGGATCGGGGAGCTGTTGCCGCATCGGTGGAGGCCGGAGTCAACCTGAGGCTCGGTCAAGAGGGGATGGCCGGGGGCTTACACTTGATGGAGTGTTTTTGTT
>NZ_SDKK01000006.1:254017-263647 GCF_008107625.1 Zoogloea oleivorans | reverse complement strand
GCCGGCGCCCAAAAAAAGCGGGCGACCCGCAAATCGGCCGCTCGCGGGGTGGATTGACCACCAAGTTGCATGTGGCGGTGGATTCCCTGGGCAATCCAGTGCGAGTCATTCTCACGGCAGGTCAGATCTCCGATATCGGACAAGCGGGCGCACTCATCAAAGATCAGCCCGCCGAGTTCATTGTGGCCGACAAGGGCTACGACTCGGATGCCTTTATCGAAACCATCACGGCGCAAGGCAGCCAGGCGGTCATTCCACCTCGCGCCAACCGACTCAACCCGCGTACCTTCGATCGCCATATCTACAAGGACCGCAATCTGATCGAGCGCTTCTTCTGTCGGATCAAGCAATTCAGACGTATCGCTACGCGCTACGACAAACTCGCACAGTCATTCCTGTCCTTCGTTCATCTCGCTTGTGCTTTCGTCTGGTTGGCGTAATTGAGAACAGGCCCTAGTGTCTTTATCGGCTTAATCACGGCTGCGTGTTTGGCCGGGTAGTGTTATTGGCGATGTCCCGATCTGCTCCTTCCAGGTTTCCCAGAAACTCCGTGATCATCGGTTTGCCGTGTTTTTCGTGCACGGCGATGCCGAGGGACAGGTGTGCTCCCGAATCGCTCACCGGCACGTAGCGGACGCCGTCGATGCGTACGCACTCGAGCGGTGACGGGAGCAGGGCCACGCCGAGTCCGGCGGCGACGAGTCCGATTTGGGTGGTGGCTTCGCCGGCGGTCTGGACGATGCGCGGTGCGAAGCCGGCGTTGAGGCAGAGTTGCTGCAGCAGCGCCACCAGGCCGGTGCCGGTGCCTGCCGGATAGGTGATGAAGCCCTCGTCGCGCACGTCGGCCAGCGACAAGGCCGGGCGGCTGGCGAGTGGGTGGCTGGCGTTGATGACGAGCCGTAGCGGGTCGTGGTGAATCTCGCGCACGGTTACGCCGGGGGGCGTGGCGAGGCCGGTGTAGCGTACGAAGCCGACGTCCAGTTCGTCCTTTTCGAGGGCGGCGTATTGGTCGGAGGTGAACATCTCGCGCAGGATCAGGGTGACTTCCGGGCGCTGCGCCCGGTAGCGCCGGACCAGGTTGGGGAGCAGGGCGGTGAAGGGCAGTGACGAGGTGAAGCCGATGCGCAGCTCGCCGAGTTCGCCGCGGGCGATGCGCCGGACTTCGTCAATGGCCCGTTCGGTGTCCCCGAGGATGCGCCGGGCGCTGTCGAGGAAGCGTTCGCCGGCGGGTGTCAGGGCGACACGCCGTTTCGTGCGTTCGAACAACTGCACGCCCAGCTCGGCCTCCAGGGCCTGGATCTGCTGGCTGAGGGGCGGCTGGCCGATGTGCAGGCGCTCGGCGGCGCGGGTGAAGTTGAGTGCTTCGGCGACGGCGACAAAATAGCGCAGGTGGCGCAGTTCCATATATACGTCAGAGCTATTAATCGTGCCTGTAATATATATTGGACTGGTGGTTTTGCGCAGGGCTAGCATGGGCCCATGTCAGAAAACACTGTCTGTTGCGCTCCTTCCCCAGCGACGCCTGTCTCCTTCCGTCCTGCTCCCGTTTCACCGGAACGCCTGCGCGCCGGCACGCCGGAATACCGGCGGGCCAGCTGGGCGCTGTTCCTGGGGGGATTCGCCACTTTCTCGCTGCTCTACAACCTGCAGCCGCTGATGCCGATGCTGGCCGGGGCGTTCGGGCTGACGCCGGCAGTGGCCAGCGGTGCGGTGTCGGCGGCGACGATTGCGCTGGCGATGGCGCTGATTCCGGCGGCGATCCTGGCCGACCGGCTGGGCCGCAAGCCGGTGATGACGGCGGCGCTGGTGCTGGCCACGCTGTTCACCCTGGTGGGCGCCTTTGCCGAGGGCTTCAACGCTCTGCTGGTTTCGCGGGCTTTACTGGGGCTGAGTCTGGCCGGGCTGCCGGCGGTGGCAATGGCCTATCTGAGTGAAGAGTTCGAGCCGAGGGCCCTTGGCCGGGCGATGGGCTTGTACATTTCGGGCAATGCGCTGGGGGGCCTGAGCGGGCGGTTCTTTGCGGCGCAGATTGCCGAGCACGCCGACTGGCGCGTTGCGCTGATGTGTCTGGCGGCCTTTTCGGCGCTGACGGTGACGGCCTTCTGGCGGATGTTGCCGCCGTCGCGCCACTTCCGGCCGAGCGGTGGGGCGTTTGCCGGCTTGCCAGGGCATGTGCGGGAGATCTTTGCCGACGGTGGCCTGCGCAGCCTGTTTGCGCTGGGCTTCCTGTTGATGGGCTGTTTTACCAGTCTCTACAACTATCTCGGCTTTCGATTGGTGGAGGCGCCGTTCTCGTTGAGCGCGGCGCAGATCGGCATGGTCTTCCTGCTCTATCTGGTGGGCATCGTGGCGTCGAACCTGGCGGTGCGGCTGGTGGAGCGCTTGGGCCGGGCCAACACGCTGCGGGCGATGGTCGGACTGATGGTGGCCGGCCTGGCGCTGACGCTGGCCTGGCAGTTGTGGCTGGTGGTGCTCGGCGTGGGCTTGTTCACCTTCGGCTTTTTTGCCGGCCATTCGGTGGCGGCCAGCTGGGTCGGGCGTCGCCCGGTGCCGGCCCGGGCGCTGGCCGCGGCGCTGTACCTGTGCAGCTATTACCTGGGGGCGAGCCTGATCGGTTCGCTGTCGGGACTGGCTTGGCAGTTCGATGCCTGGCTCGGTGTGGCGGGATGCCTCGGCGCCGGGCTGGCCCTGTGCGGGCTGATTACCTGGCGCCTCGGGCGGGTGATGTAAGCCGTTTCAGGCGAGGGTGCCGTCCCGGTAGTCGGCGAGGGCCTGCTCGATCTCTTCGCGGGTGTTCATCACGAAGGGGCCGTACTGCACCACCGGCTCGCCCAGCGGTCGGGCGGCCAGCAGCAGAAAGCTGCCGCCTTCGATGCCGACGCTCACTTCGACGCGGCCCTCGGCCGACAGCACGCCGGCCTGGCGTGCTGCCAGCGGCTTGGCGTCGTGGGTGGCGCCGACCATCAGGCTGCCCGCGTAGGGGTAAATAAACGCGGTGTGACCCTCGGGCAGGGCATGGCTGAAGCCTTGTCCGGCCTGCAGGCGCACGTCCAGGAACAGCGGCGCGGTGCTCAGGCCCTGGATCGGGCCGGGCACGTTCTGGCCGTCGGCGGTTTGCAGCGTGCCGGCCACCACCTTCACCTCGCCACCGGGAATCGCTACCAGCGGAATGTCTTCCGGCTGGATGTCGCGGTAGGCGGCGGGCTTCATCTTCTCTTTGGCCGGCAGGTTGATCCAGAACTGGAAGCCATGCAGGCGGCCGCTTTGCTGTAGCGGCATTTCCGAATGGATGATGCCGCGCCCGGCGGTCATCCACTGGGCGCCGCCGCCGCGCAGGTGGCCTTTGTGACCGAGGTGGTCCTCATGCTGGAAGTCGCCCGCCAGCATGTAGGTGACCGTCTCGAAGCCCCGGTGCGGGTGCGGCGGAAAGCCGGCGATGTAGTCGTCCGGGTTGTCGGAGGCGAACTCGTCGAGCATCAGGAAGGGGTCGAGCCGTTGAAACTGGCTTTGGCCCAGGCTTCGCCTCAGCTTGACGCCGGCCCCGTCGGAGACGGGGATCGATGGAATGATTTTCTGCAGGCTGCGTGTCGTCATGATGCCCTTTCGTGTTCAGGCGGCGAGTTCGGCGAGTTGGCCGTGGGCGGCTGCCAGAGCGGCCGACTTGCTGTCGTCACCCATGTTCAGACCTTCAGCGTAGACAAATTCCACGTCGGTGATACCCAGGAAGGCGAGGAAGTCGCGCACGTAGGTGGTCTGGCTGTCCTTCGGGGTGCCGGCGTACATGCCGCCGCGGGCGGCCAGAATGTAAGCCTTCTTGCCACTCAGCAGACCTTCCGGGCCGGTGGCCGTGTACTTGAAGGTGACGCCGGCACGGGCGATGTGGTCGAAGTAGGCCTTGAGGGTCGAGGGCACGCCGAAGTTGTACATCGGCAGGCCGATGACGATCACGTCGGCATTCTGCACTTCTGCGATCAGCGCGTCGGAGAAGGCCACCACGGCTTGCTGCTCGGCAGTGCGCTCTTCCGGCTTGGCCAGGAAGGACATGAAGCGGGCGCCGTCCAGGTGGGGCACCGGTTCGGCAGCCAGGTCACGGGTCACAACGCTGGCGCCGGCGTGGTTGTCTAGCCAAGTGGTGACGAAGCGCTCGGTGAGCTGGCTCGACTGACCGTGGCTGGAGAACAGGCTGGCGTTGATTTTGAGAAGGGTGCTCATTTGATCGCTCCGGGTGAGGTGTTGGTGTGTGTATTTAATGATTTACCGGGAAGATAAAAAAGAACAAGATTTAGCTAATACCAATCTATTAATTCGATAATGATTCCCGCTCCCCATATTGCGCTGGACCAGTGGCGTGCGCTGATTGCCGTCGTCGAGGCCGGTGGTTACGCCCAGGCCGCCGAGGTGCTGCACAAGAGTCAGTCGGCGGTGACTTACGCGGTGCAGAAGATCGAGTCGCTGCTGGGCGTAAAGGCCTTCGAGATCCAGGGCCGCAAGGCGGTGCTGACGCCCACCGGGCAGATGCTCTACCGGCGTGCGCTGGCCCTGGTCGGCGAGGCGGGCGACCTGGAGCAGGCGGCGCGCAAGCTGTCGGCCGGCTGGGAGGCGGAGATCGGGCTGGCGGTGGAGATCCTGTTTCCACCGGGCCTGCTGATCGACTGCCTGGCGCGCTTTGGCGCGGAGGCGCCGAGAACGCGGCTGGAGGTGATCGAGTCAGTGATGGGGGGTACCGGCGAGGCCTTGCTCAGCGGGCACGCAGACATCGCGGTAACGCCCCATGTGCCACCGGGCTTCCTGGGCCGGCCGCTGATGCGCATGCGCCTGGTGGCGGTAGCCCATCCCGATCATCCGCTTCATCAACTGGGCCGCACCCTCAGCGAGAAGGATCTGCGCGCCCACCGGCACCTGATGGTGCGCGAAACCGGATCGCGGCGCACCTCGCGCAGCTACACCGTGGAGGTGGAGCAGCGGTGGACGTTCAGCAGCCTGGCCACCTCCATCGCCGCTGCTTGCGCCGGCCATGGCTTTGCCTGGTATCCGGAAGTGCTGATTGGTGCCGAATTGGCCGCCGGCAAGCTACGTGTGCTACCCCTTGGCGGGGCTGAGGAACGTTTTGTCGAGATGAACCTGGTGCTGGCCGACCCGGATTGTGCCGGGCCGGGGGTGTTGCGGCTGGCGGATATCCTGACCCGGGCCGTGGCCGATGCTCCCCTGTGGGTCGGAGTTCAGTCCGACATCACGGGCTGAAGGTGCGTTGTCGGACTGAAGTCCGACCCACAGGGGCTAGCCCAGGCGCTGGCTGACTTTTGCCAGCAGCGCGCAGCCGAGCCAGTAGATGGCCGCGATGAACAGCCAGGCTTCGAGGTAGAAGGGCCGCCACTGGGGATCGCCGGCGAGGGCCAGGCCGAGGGAGCCGGTGAGTTCGTAAAGGCTGACGATGGTCACCAGCGAGGTGTCCTTGAACAGGGCGATGGCGCTGTTGGCCAGCGACGGGGCGACGTCCCGCAGCACTTGCGGCAGGACGATCCAGCGCTGGGTTTGCCAGCGGTTGAAGCCCAGAGCCAGCGCGGCATCCAGTTGCCCGGCCGGAAAGGCCTGCAGGCCGCCGCGGACGATTTCCGACAGGTAGGCGGCGGCGAACAGCACGATGGCAATCAGCACCCGCCACAGCATGTCCACCGCCACCCCGTCCGGGAAGAACAGCGGGAGCAGGAAGGACGCGACGAACAGCGCGGCAACCAGCGGAATGCCCCGTGCCAGCTCCACGTAACCAGTGAGCAGGCCGCGCAGTATCGGCAGGGCTGAACGCCGACCGTAGGCGACGGCGATGCCCAGGGGCAGCGCGCCCGCCATGCCGGCGCTGGTGAGCAGCAGTGTCAGCGGCAGGCCGCCCCACAACTCGGTGGGAACGTCGCTCAGCCCGGCCAGTCCGCCGCCAAGCAGCGGCAGGGCCAGCAGCGGCGCCAGGAAGAGGGCGCTGGCCAGCTTGCCGCCGCGCAGCCAGCCGAAGGCCGCGGCCAGCCAGCTGCCAGTGATCAGGCCGGCGGCCAGAAATGGTCGCCAGGCTTGGTCCGCCGGGTAGCGGCCAAGCAGGATGAAGCGGGCCTTTTCGGCCACCACGCCCCAGCAGGCGCCGGCATGATCGAGTGTTTCGCAGGCGGCCGCGTCGGGGGCGAAGCGGGCGTTGATGACGGCCCAGTTGAGCAGCGGAGGCAGGCACAGGGCGAGGGCGGCGAGCACCAGCAGGGTCAGCGCCGTATTGAGGCCGTCACCGAAGAAACGGCGGCGCAGGGTGACGAGCATCATGCCGCTTGCCCTCGCAGGGCGCGCTGTTCGAGCCGGTGGCTCAATGCTGCGGCGAGCAGTGACAGCAGCAGATACACGGCGATCACGATGGCCAGACATTCGATGGCGCGGCCGGTCTGGTTGAGGCTGGTGCCGGCCACCGAGACCAGGTCGGGGTAGCCGATGGCCACCGCCAGCGAGGCGTTCTTGAACAGGTTGAGGAGCTGGCTGGTGACCGGCGGCAAGGCCGCCCGCCAGGCCTGCGGCAGCAGCACCAGCACGAAAGCCTGGCGCGGCGTCATGCCCAGCGCGAGGGCCGACAGGCGCTGACCGGGGGGCAGCGCCTCGACGGCGCCGCGCAGGGTTTCGGCGATGTAGGCGGCGGAATAGAAGGTCAGGCCGAGCAGTATGGCCAGATACTCGGGGGTCAGGCGGGCGCCGCCGTCGATGCCGAAGCCCCCCGGTTCGGGGATTTCGAGGGCGCCATCGACCCACCAGGGCAGGGCCAGGCCGGATTTGCTGAGGAAGACCCCTGGCGCCACGCGCAGGGCCGCGTCGGTGGCGGGCAGCAGATCGGTGAGCAGGAAATACCAGGCCAGCAACTGCAGCAGCAGCGGAATGTTGCGAAAGGCATTCACGTAGGCGCTGGCCAGCCCGCGCACCAGCGGGTTGTCGGCGAGTCGGCCAAAGCCCGCCAGGACGCCGATCAGCGTGGCGAGCAGCGCGCCGGGCAGGGCCACCCGCAGGGTGTTGAGGAGGCCGGCGGCAAAGGCGCGCAGGGTCGAATCTTCCGCCTCGACGGGCAGCAGGCTTTCACCGATGCTGAAGCCGGCCGGCTCGAGCAGGAAATCGAAACCGCTGCGGATGCCGCGTTGCTGGAGGTGATCGGCCGTGGTCGTGACGAGCAGCGCGAGCAGCCCGACGACGACGGCAAGGATCAACGCCTGGGCGGCGCGGGAAGCGGTACGGCCGGCAGCCATCGTCAGCGCAGCGGCGGGGCGTACAGGATGCCGCCCTTGTTCCACTGGGCATTGAGGCCGCGCGGCAGCTTGAGGGGCGAGTCTGCGCCGACGTTGCGGTTGAAGATCTCGCCATAGTTGCCGACGGCCTTGACCGCCCGTGCTGCCCATTCCCGGTCGAGGCCAAGGCTCTTGCCGAGGTCTTCGCCGACGCCCAGGAAGCGCTGAACGGCCGGGTCCGGCGAGGCCTTGAGGCTGTCCACCTTTGCCTGGGTGATGCCCAGTTCTTCGGCTTCTATCAGGGCGTTGATGGTCCATTTGACGACGGCGAACCATTCGTCGTCGCCTCGCCGTACGGCCGGGCCGAGGGGTTCCTTCGAGATGATTTCCGGCAGCACCACGTAGTCGTCCGGGTTGGGCGCTTCCTTGGTGCGGATGAAAGCCAGTGCCGAGGCATCGGTGGTGTAGGCCTGGCAGCGGCCGCTGAAGAAGGCCTTGATGGAGGGCTCGAACTTCTCGAAAACCACCGGCTTGACCTTGATGCCCTGGGTACGGAAGTAGTCGGAGAGGTTCTTCTCGGTGGTGGTGCCCGACTGGACGCAGATCTCGGCGTTCTTCAGCTGTTTGGCACTCGTTACTTTGGACTTCCTGGCCACCAGGAAGCCCTGGCCGTCATAGTAGGTGACCGCCGTGAAATGCAGGCCGAGGGCGGCGTCGCGGGTCAGGCTCCAGGTGGTGTTGCGGGACAGGATGTCCACTTCGCCGGACTGCAGCGCGGTGAAGCGCTGCTGCGAGTTGAGGGGCACCCAGCGCACCTTGTTCGCGTCGCCGAGCACGGCGGCGGCGAGGGCCTTGCACACGTCTACGTCGAGGCCTTTCCACTGGCCCTGGCTGTCAGCCGCCGAAAAACCGATCACCCCGGTGCTGACCCCGCAGGCGATCTGCCCCTTGGCCTTGATGGCGTCGAGGGTCTTGCCGGCGAGGGCGGGGGTGGAAACGAGGGCGAGGGCGGCGAGGGCGGCTTTGAGTCGGGACATGGCGGAGGAAGGTTGAGACCGATGGCCCGTAGCTTATCGGGCTTCGGCCTCCTGGTGCAAAGCAGCATCCGCCACTGCGCCCCCGTGGGTCGGACTTCAGTCCGACTTTGCCGGTTCAGTCACCTCTGATGTCGGACTGAAGTCCGACCCACGGGGGGCTAGCCGGGTGTGGTCGGGCCAGGGGCCCATCCGCCGCCCAGCGCGCGAATCAGGTTCACCGTCGAGCGTGCCCGCTCGCCATCCAGGCCCACTGCCAGGCGTTGCTGCTGGAGCACGCTGCGCTCCGAGTCGATCACGTTGAGGTAGCTTACCGCGCCTTCCCGGTATTGCAGGCGGGCCAGACGCGCGGCCCGTTCGGCCGCGCTGACGGCGCTGTCCTGCTCCCGGTGCTGGTCGCCAAGGAGGCGCAGCTGGGCGAGGTTGTCCTCGACCTCGCGGAAGGCCTGCAGGACGGTTTGCCGGTAGCGCGCTGAGTCCTCGTCGTAGGCGGCCCGGGCCTGTTTGACGCCGGCATCGCGGGCGCCACCGTCGAACACCGGTAGGCTCAGGGCGGTGCCGACCAGTGGCCCGAGAACGAAGCTGCGGCTGGCGTACTTGAAGAGATCGCCCAGCCCGCCAGACTCGTAGCCAAGGGCTCCGGTCAGGGACAGGCGCGGGAACCACGCTGCCCGGGCCACACCGACGCGGGCGTTGGCGGCGGCCATGGCCCGTTCGGCCGCGGCGATGTCCGGCCGGCGTTCGAGCAGGGCCGAGGGCAGGCCGGCCGGCACGTCCACCGACAGGCGGCGCAGGGGCATCGCCGGCAAGGCGAACTCGGCGGGTGACTTGCCGAGCAGAATCGCCAGCGCGTGCTCGGCCACCGCCCGCTGACGCGCCAGACCAAGGGATTCGGAGCGGGCGGCGGACAGCTCGCTGCGTGCCCGGGCCAGATCCAGCTCGGCGATGTCGCCTTCGTCGAAGCGGCGTTGCAGCAGTTGCACGGTGTCGGCGCGCAGCTTCACGGCGTCGACGTAGAGGGCCTGGGCGGCGTCCAGCTCGCGGATCAGGAAATAGGCCTGGGCCACATCGGCCTGCAGGGCGAGCAGGGTGGCGCCGAAGAGGGCCAGGTTGCGCTCCGCGTCGAGGCGGGCGGCGTCTTCGGCGCTGGCCAGGCGGCCGAACAGGTCCACCTCGTAGGCGATGCTGGCCTGGCCGCGCCACAGGGTGCTGGTGCGCGTATCGGCGTCGGCGGCGAGGCCTTGAGATGCGGGCGAGGGGCGCTGGCGGGTCGGGCCGAAGCCGACGCCAATCTGCGGGAACTTGGCGGCGTGGGCCGCCTGCTCCAGCGCGCGGGCCTGGCCGAGGCGGGCGGCAGC
>NZ_SDKK01000006.1:168449-253517 GCF_008107625.1 Zoogloea oleivorans | reverse complement strand
AACTCGACGATCAGGATGGCGTTCTTGCACGCCAGCCCGACCAGCACCATCAGCCCGATCTGCGTGAAGATGTTGTTGTCGCCCCCGGTGAGCCACACGCCAGTCAGGGCCGCGAGGATGCTCATGGGCACGATCAGGATCACCGCCAGCGGCAGGGTCAGGCTTTCGTACTGGGCGGCCAGGACCAGGAAGACCAGCAGCACGCTGATCGGGAAGATCCACACGCCGGCGTTGCCGGCCAGAATCTTCTGGTAGGTGAGGTCGGTCCATTCGAACTTCACGCCGCGGGGCAGGGTTTCGGCAGCGATGCGCTCGGCGGCGGCCTCGGCCTGGGCCGACGAGAAGCCGGCGGCCGGCCCGCCGTTGATGTCGGCGGCGGTGAAGCCGTTGTAGCGCACCACCATCTCCGGCCCGTAGGTCGGCGTGACCCGCAGCAGCGCGCCCAGCGGCACCATTTCGCCGCTGGCGTTGCGGGTTTTGAGGCGGCCGATGTCCTCCGGCTGGGCGCGGAAGTCGGCGTCGGCCTGGGCGCGCACCTGGTACACGCGGCCGAAGCGGTTGAAGTCATTCACGTACAACGAGCCCAGGTAGATCTGCAGGGTGTCGAACACGTCGGTGACCGCCACGCCCTGCTGCTTGGCCTTGGTGCGGTCCAGGTCTACGTCCAGCTGGGGGACGTTGATCTGGTAGCTGGAGAACATCGGCCCCAGTTCCGGCGCCTTGCTGGCGGCGGCCATGAAGGCCTTGGCGGCTTTGTCGAGTTCGGCGTAGCCGACGCTGCCGCGGTCTTCGATCTGCATCTTGAAACCGCCAACCGTGCCCAGGCCCATCACCGGTGGCGGCGGAAAGACGGCGATGAAGGCTTCCTGGATCGCTGCGTACTGCTGGTTGAGGGCACCGGCAATGGCCCCCGCCGACAGCTCCGGCGACTTGCGTTCGGCGAAGGGCTTGAGGGTCACGAAGACGATGCCGGCGCTGGAGCTGTTGGTGAAGCCGTTGATCGACAGCCCCGGGAAGGCCACCGCGTTGGCGACGCCCGGCTGCTTGAGGGCGATTTCGCCCATGCGGCGCACCACTTCTTCGGTGCGATCCAGCGAGGCGCCGGCCGGCAGCTGGGTGAAACTCACCAGATATTGCTTGTCCTGGGCCGGCACAAAGCCACCGGGCACGACGTAAGAGATGCCCACGGTGAGCCCGAGAAGCACGGCATATACGCCCATCGCCGAGGCCTTGCGGTTGATGACGCCGGTGACGCCACGCCCGTAGCGCTCGCTGCTGCGATTGAAGAAGCGGTTGAAGCGCGCAAAGAAGCCGCCCAGCCAGCGTTGCATCTGCACCGTGAGCCAGTCGGGTTTGGCGTCGTGGCCCTTGAGCAGCAGGGCGGCGAGGGCCGGCGACAGGGTGAGCGAGTTGAAGGCCGAGATCACCGTCGAGATGGCGATGGTCATGGCGAACTGCTTGTAGAACTGGCCGGTGAGGCCGGTCATGAAGGCCAGCGGCACGAATACGGCGACCAGCGTCAGGGCGATGGCGATGATCGGGCCGGACACTTCGCGCATGGCCCGGTAGGTGGCCTCGCGGGGCGACAGGCCGGCCTCGATGTTGCGCTCGACGTTCTCCACCACGACGATGGCGTCGTCCACCACGATGCCGATGGCCAGCACCATGCCGAACAGCGACAACGCGTTGATCGAATAGCCGAAGCCGAGCATCAGCGAGAAGGTGCCGATGATCGACACTGGCACCGCCAGCAGCGGAATGATCGAGGCGCGCCAGGTTTGCAGGAAGACGATCACCACCAGCACCACAAGGGCGATGGCCTCCAGCAGCGTGGTGATCACCGCCTTGATGCTGGCCCGCACGAACTGGGTCGGGTCATAGACGATGCTGTACTGCACCGAGGGCGGGAAGTCCCTGGCTAGTTCGGCCATGGTCTCGCGCACCTGTTCCGAGATGTCGAGGGCGTTGGCGCCCGGCGTCTGGAAGATCGGAATCGCCACCGCCGGCTTGTTGTCGAGCAGCGCGCGCAGGCCGTATTCGGCGGCGGCCAGCTCGATGCGCGCGACGTCGCCCAGGCGGGTGACGCCGCCGTCGGGGGCGGTCTTGAGGATGATCTGGGCGAATTCCGCCTCGTCCTTGAGGCGGCCCTGGGCGTTCACGTTGAGTTGCAGCGGCGTGTGGCGGTCGTTGGGCGGGGCGCCGATGACGCCGGCGGCCACCTGCACGTTCTGCTCGCGGATGGCCTTGACGATTTCGGGGGCGGTGAGGCCGCGCTCGGCCACCTTGCCGGGGTCGAGCCACACGCGCATGGCGTAGTTGCCGGAGCCGAACAGGCCCACTTCACCCACGCCCTTGATGCGCGCCAGGCGGTCCTTCACGTTGAGGACCGCGTAGTTGCGCAGGTAGGTCATGTCATAGCGGTCGTCCGGCGAGGTGAGGTGCACCACCATGGTGATGGTGGGCGTGCTCTTGGCGGTGGTCACGCCGAGGCGCTGCACGTCTTCCGGCAGGCGCGGCAGGGCCTGGGAAACCCGGTTCTGCACCAGTTGCTGGGCCTTGTCCGGATCGACGCCGAGCTGGAAGTGCACGGTGAGGGTCAGGTTGCCGTCGCTGTTGGCCTGGCTCTGCATGTACAGCATGCTCTCCACGCCGTTGATGCTTTCCTCCAGCGGCGCGGCGACGGTTTCGGCGATCACCTTGGGGTTGGCGCCGGGGAACTGGGCGCGCACCACCACCGAGGGCGGCACGACTTCCGGGTACTCGGCAATGGGTAGCTTGAATGCCGACAGCAGCCCTGCCAGCAGGATCAGGACCGACAGCACGCCGGCGAAGATGGGCCGGTCGATGAAGAATTTCGAGATGTTCATGGGTGTCTCCCGCGTCGCCGCATCAGATGCGCGTTTTTTGCGCGTGGGGCGTGGCGACGGCGGCGATGGGGGCGCTGCCTTCCATGGCTACCGCGTGCGGCATCACCGCATCGCCGGGACGGACGCGCTGCAGGCCGTTCACCACGATGCGCTCGCCGGGCTTGAGGCCGTTCTCGACGATGCGCAGACCGTCCTGCAGATTGCCGAGGCGGACTTCCCGGTAGGCCGCCTTGTTGTCGCCATCCACCACCAGCACGAAGCGCTTGTCCTGGTCGGTACCGACCGCCCGATCGTCGATCAGTACGGCTTCCCGCGGGGTGCCGCTGCCCAGCCGGATGCGCGCATACAGGCCGGGGATCAGCTGGCCGCCGGGGTTGTCGAAGATGGCGCGCACGCGGATCGTGCCGGAGGTGGTGTCGAGGCGGTTGTCCACCGAGTGGATGCGTCCTTCAACGGGGTGGCCGTCCTGGTCGGCGAGGCCGAGATGAACGGGCAGGCGGGCACCGCCAGCCGGATTGACCGACTTGAGGAAGGTCTGCTCGTCCACGTCGAAGGCAGCATAGATGCGCTTTGACGACATCAGGGTGGTCAGTGCCGGGCCGCCGCTGGCGCTGACCAGGTTGCCGACGGTGACTTCGGCGCGGGACAGGCGGCCGTCGATGGGCGCCTTGATGGCGGTGTATTCCAGGTTGAGACGGGCGAGGCGCAGGGCGGCGCGGGCGGACTGTACCGAGGCGGCGGCGTCGCGGGCGGCGTTCTGCTTCTCTTCGAAATCATGGCGCGACACGGCATTGTCGGCGATCAGGCGTTCGGCCCGGGCCAGGTCGGAAGCAGTGTAGGCAACCCGTGCTTCGGCCGCGGCGAGCTGGGCTTCGGCCCGCGCCACTTCGGCAGCAAAGGGGCGCGGGTCAATGGTGAACAACACCTGGCCTTTGCTGACGGTGCTGCCGTCCTGGAAATGCACCTGGGTCAGGATGCCCGCCACCTGGGGGCGGATCTCCACCCTATCGACGGCCTCGAGGCGGCCGGAGAAGTCCTGCCAGTCGGTGATGGGGCGATGGATGACCTCGGCGGTGTCCACCTGGGCGGCCTGGGGGGCTGCGGCAGCGGCAGGCACGGCGGCGCGGGCCGAGTAGGCGGCAATGCCACCGCCGGTCAGCAGAAGGCCGGACAGGGCGGCGGCCAGGACGACGCGCCGGTTCATGCGCGGGAGGGAGGTGTCGGTCGTGTTCATCATGTCCTCGCTGTTTTTCAGGGGGGCGGGATTGGGGGATGACTGCATTGTGGTTGTTGTGTTTGGTTGGATAAATACATAAAAGTTGACTTCACTATTCGTAATAAACTAATAATTGACGCAGGGCTTCCGTTCGGAGGCTGCAGCAGGAGACGGGCAGATGGACAGGTTTCAGGCCATGAAGGTGTTCATGGGGGTGGTGGAGGCGAACAGCTTTACGCGGGCGGCGGACAACCTGGGCCTGCCTCGGGCAACGGTGACGACGACGATCCAGGGGCTGGAGGGCTTGCTCAAGACGCGGCTCCTCAACCGCACCACCCGCAGCGTCAGCCTGACCCCCGACGGTGCAGCCTATTACGAGCGCTGCGCACGCATCCTGAATGATCTGGAGGAGACCGAAGCGGCCTTCCAGGATGCCGCCCGGCGGCCCCAGGGGCGGCTGCGGGTGGACGTCTCCAGTCCCATCGGGCGGCGCATCCTGATCCCGCGCCTGTGCGAGTTTCACGAGCGCTACCCGGACGTGGAGCTGGTGATCGGCATGGGCGACCGCCCGGTCGATCTGGTACAGGAGGCGGTGGATTGCGTGATTCGCGCTGGCGAGCTGATGGATTCGACCCTGGTGGCGCGGCGCATCGGCACGCTGAGCTTTGTTACCTGCGGCGCGCCGGCCTACCTGGAACGCTACGGGGAGCCGAAGACGCTGGAAGAACTCCAGCACCACCATGCCGTGCATTACTTTTCCAGTGTCAGCGGCCGCAACTTCGACTGGGACTTCCTGGTGGACGGTGTCAGCGTGCCGGTACGCATGAACGGCCGGGTGGCGGTGAACGACTCCGATGCCTACAACGCCTGCGGTTTGCAGGGCTTTGGTCTGATCCAGCCGGCCCGTTTCATGGTGCTGCCGCATCTGGAGGCGGGGGAGCTGAAGGAGATCCTGCCGGCCTGGAGGCCGCCTCCGGTACCCATGTCGGTCCTTTATCCGCAGAATCGCCACCTGTCGCCCAAGGTACGTGCCTTTGCCGACTGGGCCGAGGAGCTGTTCAAGGCTTGTCCGCTGCTCAGTGGCTGCGACGCGGGGGGGCGTGTCGGCGAGTGCCGCTATCCGGGCCGGCCGGCTACCTACACGGTGCGCGAAATGCTTCAGGAAGAGAACGTGGCGGTCGGAGGCGCGTAGATAGCCGCTTGCGGGTATGGCCGGTGCCGGGAAACAATGTCCTGATACCCCGATTGCCGACCGCTTTGGCGGATTCAAGGAGATGAGACGATGCAGCTGTTTCGATGGACCGCCGCCCTGTGCCTGCTGGGCACGCTGGGCCTGGCGCAGGCCGAGCAAAAGGCCGACCCGAACCTGGCCCGCGACCTGGCGGCGACTTGTACCGGTTGTCATGGCAGCGACGGTCGTGCCGTGCCGGGTGCCGGTTTTGAGGCGCTGGCCGGTGTCGACAAGGCACAGCTCATGCAGAAATTGAGGGATTTTCGTTCCGGTGCCAGGCCCGCGACGATCATGCACCAGATATCCAGGGGCTATACCGAGGCACAACTCGAACTGATCGCGGCGTACTTCGCCGCCCGGAAGTGAGCGGGGACGGATCATGCTGACGCGACGCGATTTTCTGAAGACGGCGACCCTTGCCGGTGGCGCGGTGGCGCTGCCCGGTTTGTCCGGCTGTGCCCTGGGCGCCCGCCCACGGGGGCATGTAGTGGTGGTGGGAGGTGGCTTTGGCGGCGCCACGGTGGCCAAATACCTGCGTATGTGGAGCCAGCTGGGCGTGGACGTGACCCTCGTCGAGCGCAATCCGCAGTTCATCTCCTGCCCGATTTCCAACCTGGTGATCGGTGGTGACAAGACCATTGCCGACATCACCATGGGCTACGAGGGTCTGACCCGCAATTGGGGCGTGAGGGTGCTGCAGGACACCGTGACCAGTATTGATGCCGGGGCGCGCAAGCTCACGCTGGCGTCGGGCGCGGTGCTCTCTTATGACCGGCTGGTGCTGTCGCCGGGCATCGAATTCTTGTTCGACGAGGTGCCGGGCCTTGAGAGCGAGGCGGCCCGCACCAGCATCCTCCACGCCTGGAAGGCCGGCCCCCAGACCGTGGCCCTGCGCAAGCAGCTCGAAGACATGCGCGACGGCGGCGTGTATGCCTTGACCATCCCCCGGGCCCCTTACCGCTGCCCGCCGGGCCCCTACGAGCGGGCTTGCCTGGTCGCCAATTACCTGCAGAAGGCCAAGCCGAAGTCGAAGGTGCTGGTGCTCGATGCCAACGAGGAAATCACCTCCAAGAAGGCGCTATTCACCCAGGCTTTCGAGAGATACAAGGGCATCCTGGAATACCGCCCCGGCAGCGAACTGCGCGAGGTGGATGCGGCCAGCCGCACGGCGATCCTGGAGTTCGACAAGGTCAGGGCCGACGTGCTCAACGTGGTGCCGCCCCAGCGCGCCGGCGACATTGCGGCGAAGTCGGGCCTCAAACTGATCAACAAGCGCTGGGTGGATATCGACTGGCTGAGTTTCGAGTCGGTGAACACGCCGGGTGTGCATGTGATTGGCGATGCGATCTTCCCGGCGCCGACCATGCCCAAGTCCGGTCACATGGCCAACCAGCACGCCAAGGTCACGGCGGCGGCCATCCTCAATCTTCTGGCCGGCGAGGCGCCGAATCCGAATCCAGTGGTGATGAACACCTGCTACAGCTTCGTCGACGTGAAGAACGTTATCCACGTTGCGTCGGTGCATCAGTACGATGCGGCAAAGAAGACGGTGCTGCCGGTGAGTGGTGCTGGCGGCGTATCGGCGGCAGCCAACGAGATGGAGGGGCGATACGCGCTGTCGTGGGCCCGGAACATCTGGGCCGACATGCTCGTTTGATGAGCCGGGGAGTGCCCCCGATCAGGCGCGGGTGAACAAGAAAGGCACTTGGCCGGTAATACGCCAAGTGCCTGTTTTTGTGGTGCGGACAAAGGGACTCGAACCCCCACGCCTTGCGGCGCCAGAACCTAAATCTGGTGCGTCTACCAATTCCGCCACGTCCGCACACGAGGCGCGAATTGTAATTGCAGCGGAGGGTCTCGGCTAGCGCTTTCTGAGGCGTGGTGTCTGATCAGGGGAAGAGCAGGGCTTAACCGCGACGCATGGCGTCGAAAAATTCGCCATTGCTCTTGGTCGCCTTGATCTTGTCGAGCAGGAATTCCATCGCATCGATGTCGTCCATGCCGTAAAGGAGCTTGCGCAGCACCCAGACTTTTTGCAGTACGTCGGACTTCAGCAGCAGTTCTTCGCGGCGGGTGCCCGAACGGTTCACGTTGATCGCCGGATAGACGCGCTTTTCAGCCATGCGCCGATCCAGGTGGATTTCCATGTTGCCGGTACCCTTGAACTCTTCGTAGATCACATCGTCCATGCGGCTGCCGGTATCGATCAGGGCGGAGGCGATGATCGTCAGGGAGCCACCTTCCTCGATGTTGCGGGCCGCACCGAAGAAGCGTTTGGGCTTTTGCAGGGCGTTGGCATCCACACCGCCGGTGAGCACCTTGCCGGAGGCCGGTACGACGGTGTTGTAGGCGCGCGCCAGGCGGGTCAGGGAGTCCAGCAGGATGACTACATCCTTCTTGTGCTCGACCAGCCGCTTGGCTTTTTCGATGACCATCTCGGCGACCTGGACGTGACGGATTGCCGGCTCGTCGAAGGTGGAGGCGACGACTTCGCCTTTCACCGAGCGCTGCATTTCGGTCACTTCTTCGGGACGCTCGTCGATCAGCAGCACAATGACCACGATGTCCGGGTGATTGGAGGTGATCGAGTGGGCAATGTGCTGGAGCATCACCGTCTTGCCGCTCTTGGGCGGCGCCACCAGCAGGCCGCGCTGGCCCTTGCCGATGGGCGCGATCATGTCGATCACGCGGGAGGTGATGTTTTCCTCGCCACGGATGTCACGCTCCAGCTTCATGACCTCGTTGGGGTGCAGCGGGGTCAGGTTTTCGAACAGGATCTTGTGCTTCGAGGCTTCAGGTGGCTCGAAGTTGACCTTGTCCACCTTCACCAGCGCAAAGTAGCGTTCTCCGTCCTTCGGGGTGCGAATTTCTCCCTCGACCGAGTCGCCCGTGTGCAGATTGAAGCGACGAATCTGGCTCGGCGATACGTAAATGTCGTCCGTTCCCGCCAGGTAGGAGGCTTCCGGGGAGCGCAAGAAGCCAAAGCCGTCAGGCAGTACCTCCATCACGCCGTCGCCGTAAATCGGCTCGCCTTTTTTGGCACGGTTTTTCAGTAGCGCAAAAACCAGTTCCTGCTTGCGCAGGCGGTTGGCGCCTTCGATTTCGTTGGCGATCGCCATTTCGAGCAATTGGCCGACGTGGAGAGACTTGAGCTCCGAGAGTTGCATGGCAGGCAGCGGGGGGAAGAGGAGAGAGAGTGTGGAGAATCTGAACTACAGCGGATTCGCTACAGCAGGTACAGCAGCAAAAGTGCTCGGACTGTACGATGGCGCCGGGGTTACCGGTTGGATCACCCCGAAGGCGCCATCAATGACTTGCTTTTCTGAATATATCCAGATTACAGGTGGCTGTCAATGAACGCGGCCAGTTGGGACTTGGACAGGGCGCCGACCTTGGTGGCCTCAATATTGCCGCCCTTGAACAGCATCAGGGTCGGGATACCGCGGATGCCGTACTTGGCCGGGGTTTCCTGGTTTTCGTCGATGTTCAGCTTGGCGACTTTCAGCTTGCCGTTATATTCCTTCGCCACTTCGTCGAGGATCGGCGCAATCATTTTGCACGGACCGCACCACTCAGCCCAGTAATCAACCAGAACCGGAGTCGGGGACTGCAGGACTTCAGCTTCGAAGCTTGCGTCGGTGACGTAATGGATATGTTCGCTCATGTTTCCTCACGCATTCAAGGGAGAGATTTGTAGGTATTGCCGGGGAGGGAGGACGCTTCCGGGTTGGCCGAAGTCGCGTAACCCGTGCAACGATATGAAGGTGCATGGATGCTAGCGAATATTCTCCGTCAAGAAAAGCGCTTTTCTCGCAGGGGAAAATGATCCGTGATGGCTGTGGCACACTTCGGAACGATCTGCCGCCAGAACTGTCTCGTTTATGGGCGGTCAGTTGCCGGTGCGCTTTGGAAGCGGACGAATGGAGTATATTTCCGCCCCTCAACATTTCATACAAGTCGTCGTTGCTGGTCCTTCACGGGCTAAAAAACGCCGTCCATAACAGGAGCGCCCCAATGACTTACGTCGTCACCGAAAACTGTATCCGCTGTAAATACACCGACTGCGTTGATGTGTGTCCGGTGGATTGCTTCCGCGAGGGGCCCAACTTCCTGGTCATCGATCCGGATGAATGTATCGATTGCACCCTGTGCGTGGCTGAATGTCCCGCCGAGGCGATCTTTGCCGAAGATGATGTGCCTGCCGATCAGCAGGCTTTCATCGCGCTCAACGCCGAGCTGTCCGCCAAGTGGACGCCGATCGTTGAACGCAAGGAGCCGCCTGCCGATGCGGACGACTGGCGTGGCGTCAAGGACAAGCTCAAGCTCCTCGAGCGCTGAGCGTTACCGGCGTCGCCTTGCCGCCTGTTTGCGGAGAACGCCCGTACTGGGGTAAGCCCTTATTCGGGCAAGCTTTGCGCTGGGGCCGCAATCGAATACCATCTTGAGCGGTATTGATTCAGGCGCATTGACGCCACCACGAGGAAAACAAAATGCTGGTCAGTGAAATTCTCGCGATCAAGGGCAAGGTCCTGTTTACGGTTGCTTCCAACAAGACGCTCGTCGAGGCCGTTGCCGTCATGACAGAGCAGGACGTGGGTTCTCTGGTGGTGTTCGACAAGGGCCGCATGGCGGGTCTGCTGACCTTCCGGGAAGTGCTCATGGCGACCCAGAAGGCCGGCGCTGACTGGCAATCGCTGCCGGTGTCCGAGGCGATGCTCAAGGATCCGGTAGTAGCTGCGCTCAACATGGACATGGACGAGCTGCGTCGCCAGATGGTCGAGCATCACCAGCGTTATCTGCCGGTGATGGATGACACCACGCTGATGGGGGTGGTTTCCTTCCATGACGTGGCCAAGGCCGTGCTGGAAGAGCAAAGTTTCGAGAATCGCATGCTGAAGAATTACATCCGCAACTGGCCGGCTGAAGAAGAGCAGGCCTGAGCGGAAGTCGTATCTGTAGAACAAGCTGCAAACAGGCCGTTTCGCGCAGGGGGCGGAGCGGCCTGACACTATAAGGCGTGCAAAACGCCAGTCAGAAAGTACGTTGGAGCCGACACCTCACGGTATCGGGCCGCCTCGGGAGGGCGGGTTCCCGGCAGGGCAGGGTGCAGCCGCGCTGTGGTCTGTCCGCCGGTGGGCCGTAACAACCAACGACGAAGGAGACAAAAATGAACAAAATCTGGCTGAAAAGCTATCCCCCTGGCGTGCCCGCCGAGATTGATGTGAGCGAGTTTTCGTCTCTCGCCGATCTGTTCGACACGAGCGTCCGCAAATTCGGAGAAAAGACTGCCTATATCAATATGGGCAAGTCCGTCAGCTACACGGCTCTGGAGGCTCTGTCCCGCCAGTTTGCCGGGTTTCTGCAAGGCGAGCTGCGCCTCGCCAGGGGTGCCTGCGTTGCGTTGATGATGCCCAACTGCCTGCAGTATCCCATCGCGATGTTTGCGATTTTGCGGGCGGGCTACACGGTCGTAAACGTCAATCCCCTCTACACCGCCCGTGAACTGGAACACCAGCTCCGCGATGCCGGCTGTGAGGCCATCGTCATCGTCGAAAACTTCGCTCATACGCTCCAGGAAGTCCTGCCGCGTACTTCTGTACGCCACGTGGTGGTCACCGGCCTTGGAGACATGCTGGGTTTTCCGAAGTCCCTGCTGGTCAATTTTGTCGTGCGGCACATCAAGAAAATGGTGCCCGCCTGGGATCTGCCCGGGCACGTGACCTTTCGGGAAGCGCTGGCGCGAGGGGCCGCCCATGCCTTGAGGCCGGTTACGTTGACCCACGATGACCTGGCCTATCTGCAATACACCGGTGGCACCACCGGCGTGGCCAAGGGGGCGATGCTCACCCACGGCAACATCGTGGCCAATCTGCAGCAGGCTCACGCCTGGATCAGTCCGTATGTGCGGGAAGGGGAAGAGGTGATCATCACCGCCTTGCCGCTTTATCACATCTTCTCGCTGACCGCGAACTGCCTGACCTTCTTCAAGATCGGCGCCAGCAATGTGCTGATCACCAATCCGCGGGACATACCCGGTTTTGTGGCGGAGCTGGGCAAGTATCCCTTCACCGTGATTACCGGTGTCAACACGCTCTTCAATGCGCTGCTTCACAATCCGGAGTTCGAAAAGCTGGATTTTTCACCGCTCAAGGTTGCCCTGGGCGGCGGAATGGCGGTACAGCAGGCGGTGGCCGACAAGTGGAAGAAAGTCACGGGCAAGCCGCTGGCCGAAGCTTACGGCCTGACCGAGACGTCCCCGGCAGTGTGCATCAATCCCCTTGATCTCCCCGAGTTCAACCACGCCATCGGTCTGCCCATTTCGTCCACCGAAATCAGCCTGCGTGACGACGACGGCTATGAAGTTGCAATCGGCATGCCCGGCGAACTCTGTGTGCGTGGTCCCCAGGTCATGAAGGGCTACTACAAGCGCCCGGAAGACACTGCGCGGGCCTTCACCCACGACGGCTTTCTGCGCACCGGCGATGTGGCCACGATCGACAGCGAAGGCTTCGTGCGCATCGTGGATCGCAAGAAGGACATGATCTTGGTCTCCGGCTTCAACGTGTATCCGAATGAGGTGGAAGACGTGGTGGCCAGCCATCCGGGGGTGCTGGAGGTGGCCGCACTGGGGGTTCCAGATGAACATTCCGGCGAAGCGGTGAAGATTTTCGTGGTGCGCAAGGATCCGAACTTGACTGCCGAGGCGCTTATCGCCCACTGCCGGGAAGGCCTTACCGGATACAAGGTGCCTCGTTTCGTCGAGTTTCGCGATGATCTGCCCAAAAGCAATGTCGGCAAGATCCTGCGCCGCGTCCTGCGCGACGCTCCGCCCTCTGCGTGACGGATTGCACCGGCCCG
Source organism: Zoogloea oleivorans (assembly GCF_008107625.1). GTDB lineage: Bacteria > Pseudomonadota > Gammaproteobacteria > Burkholderiales > Rhodocyclaceae > Zoogloea > Zoogloea oleivorans. The sequence continues at coordinate 241,345 of NZ_SDKK01000006.1, read as the reverse complement.
GCCCTGGTTGGGTGGTGCGCTGCAAAATAGGGCTTGTGTTTTGCTGCCTTTGTGAGAATAATTCGCCGCTAGTCTTGTAGATGACCCAATGATCCTTTCCACATTCGCCCTGCCTGTCGACGTAGTAGTCGTAGTACGCGTAGTTAGCGTAGGTAAGCGCGCGTCGTAAGGGTCCCAGGTAGTCGATAAAGAATTTCAGACCCCCGCCGGCGCGCAACCGGCGGGGGTTTTGTTTTTGATGCACCCCGGCCTGGCCTGCACTACGGCTCTCAAGCCCCTAGGAGAATCTCGATGATGCAAATGACTGGAGCAGACCTGATCGTGAAGCTGCTCGAACGGCAAGGAATCACCACCATCGCCGGTGTGCCCGGCGGTGCGGCCTTGCCGATGTATGACGCGCTCTCCAAGAGCGAGCAGATCCACCACGTGTTGTGCCGTCACGAACAAGGCGCCGGCTTCATCGCGCAAGGCATGGCGCGGGTTTCCGGCCGTCCGGAAGTGTGTCTGGCCTCCAGCGGTCCGGGGGCGACCAACCTGGTGACGGCCATTGCCGACGCCAAGCTGGATTCGATCCCGATGATCGCCCTGACTGGCCAGGTGCCGCTGTCGATGATCGGCACCGATGCCTTCCAGGAAGTGGACACCTACGGCCTGACCATCCCGATCACCAAGCACAACTTCCTGGTCCGTTCGGCCAAGGATCTGCTGAGCGTGGTGCCGTCGGCCTTCCGCATTGCGATGTCCGACCGGCCCGGCCCGGTGCTCATCGACGTGCCGAAGGACGTGCAGAACCAGATGGTGAGTTTCGAGGAATACCCCGACGTGGTGGTGCCCGATGCCGCACCCGTCTTCGACATCGCCGCGATTGAAGAAGCGGCCAAGATGATCGAAGCTGCCGAGCGCCCGGTGCTGTACCTCGGCGGTGGCGTGATCCACTCCGGCGCCGCGCACATGGCGGTCACGCTGGCCGAGCAGGCTTCCCTGCCGACCACCATGACGCTGATGGCCCTCGGCGCGATGCCGATGGATCATCCGCTGTCCCTGGGCATGCTCGGCATGCACGGCGCGCGCTACACCAACTACGTGCTCGAAGAGGCCGACCTGCTGATCTGCGTCGGTGCCCGTTTCGACGACCGTGCCATCGGCAAGACGGCCGAGTTCTGTCCGAACGCCAAGATCATCCACATCGACATCGACCGTTCCGAACTGCACAAGGTGAAGAACGCCAACGTGGCCATCGCCGGCGACGTCGGGCAGGTGCTCTCCGAGCTGCTGCCGCGCATCAAGCCGCAACTGCGCAAGCGCTGGCTGTCGCACGTCGAAAGCCTCAAGAGCCGCTTCCCGCTGGCCATGCCGGGTGTGGACGATCCCCGTTCGCCCTACGGCCTGATCCATGCCGTGGCCAACTGTCTGGACGACAGCGCGATCATCACCAGCGACGTCGGCCAGCACCAGATGTGGGTGGCCCAGGCCTATCCCTTCCGTCGCTCGCGCCAGTGGCTCAATTCCGGCGGTCTCGGCACCATGGGCTTTGGCTTCCCGGCCGCCATCGGCGCCGCGCTGGCTGCGCCTGACCGTACCGTGGTGTGTTTTTCGGGCGACGGCAGCCTGAAGATGAACATCCAGGAAATGGCCACCGCCGCGCAGGAAGACGTCAACGTCAAGATCGTGCTCTTCAACAACCAGTCCCTCGGTCTGGTGCATCAACAGCAGAGCATGTTCTACGGTAAGCGGATCATGGCCTCCCGTTACGAGCGTCCGACCGACTTCCTGAAGATCGCCGAAGGTTTCGGCATGCGTGCAGTCGATCTGGATCCGGCCGCCAATCCGCGCGCCGTTCTGGCCGAAGCCTTGCAGACGCGCGGCCCTTGCCTGATTCACGCGACGATCGACCCGAACGAATTCGTCTACCCGATGGTGCCGCCGGGCGCCGCCAATTCCGAGATGATCGGCTGAGCGCAGAGGAGAGAACACGATGTCCGAGCAGAACACCAACCTTTCCGAGTTCATTCCCGATGTTCCCGAGCACGCCGGTTTTCACAAGGTCGTGCTGGAACTGGGCGTGGCCAACCACCCGGGCGTGATGAGCCACATCTGTGGCCTGTTTGCCCGCCGTGCCTTCAACGTCGAAGGCATCCTCTGCATGCCGGTCGGCGGTGGCGACACCAGCCGTATCTGGCTGCTGATCTTCGAGGACGAGCGTCTCGAGAAGATGATCAAGCAGGTCGAGAAGCTGGAGGACGTGCTCTACGTCACCAAGCACGACGGCGAGCATCCGGTCTTCGGTCGCCTCGACGAGTTCTTCCAGTAATCCCGTAGCACCCGCGCCGCCGGCTTCCTGTCGGCGGCGTGCTAGACTCGGACGTCAGTCCGGTAGTCTTTTTTCCCTTTTTCACGTCTTCGCGAGTCTCCCATGTCCGGTAATACGCTCGGCACGCTTTTCTGCGTCACATCCTTTGGCGAATCCCATGGCCCTGCCATCGGTTGCGTGGTGGACGGCTGTCCGCCGGGACTGGCGATCAGCGAGGCGGATATTCAGGCCGAACTCGACCGGCGCAAGCCGGGTACGTCGCGCCACGTCACCCAGCGGCGCGAGCCCGATGCGGTGGAGATTCTTTCCGGCGTCTTTGAGGGCGTGACCACCGGAACCCCGATTGCGCTGCTGATCCGCAACCAGGATCAGCGTTCCAAGGATTACGGCAACATCGCCGAGAGCTTCCGCCCCGGTCATGCCGACTACGCTTACTGGCAAAAATACGGCATCCGCGATCATCGTGGCGGCGGCCGCTCGTCGGCGCGTGAAACCGCGGTGCGCGTGGCTGCAGGCGCCATCGCCCGCAAGTGGCTGTTCGAGCGCTATGGCATCGTGATTCGTGGTTACATGGCCCAGCTCGGTCCGGTCGAAATTCCCTTTGCCTCCTGGGATGACGTCGATGGCAACGCCTTCTTTGCACCGAACCAGTCGATAGTGCCCCAGCTGGAAAGCTACATGGACGATCTGCGCAAGTCCGGCGATTCGGTTGGCGCGCGCATCAATGTGGTCGCCACCGGCGTGCCGGTGGGCTGGGGCGAGCCGGTCTATGACCGCCTGGATGCCGATATCGCCCATGCCATGATGAGCATCAATGCGGTGAAGGGCGTGGAGATTGGCGCCGGTTTTGCCAGCGTGGCCCAGCTTGGCACCGATCACTCGGATGAAATGTCGCCGGAGGGCTTCCTGTCGAACAACGCCGGCGGCGTGCTGGGCGGGATTTCGACAGGGCAGGACGTGGTGGTGAGCATGGCGATCAAGCCGACATCCAGCACGCGCCTGGATCGCCACACGATCGACAAGGCCGGCGAGCCGGTGGTCGTCAACACCCATGGCCGCCACGACCCGTGTGTGGGCATTCGCGCCACGCCGATTGCCGAGTCCATGCTGGCCATCGTGTTGATGGATCACGCCCTGCGTCACCGGGCTCAGAACGCTTATGTGGTGTGTACGACACCTAAAATTGCAGGTTTGGCCCCGGCAGGCGTGCAATCCGTCCCCTCACCACGTTCCAAGGGTTGATTTTGGTCAACTTTTTGCCCGATGCTGCGGCGTAAAGTGGTTTCAAACAGGTTTCGGAAGCCAATTTACGACGCTGGAGGTACTGCATGGAGCAACACGATCTGAACCACGAATTCCCCGAGTATCGGGACCAGATTCACACGATGAAAATGTCCAGTGGCCGTTTTTCTCGTTTGTTCGATGAGTATCATGAGGTCAATCGTCACGTCGTTCGCGTTGAAGTGAATGCCGAACTGGCAACCGATTTTGAGCTTGAAGACCTCAAGAAGCGTCGTCTGCAGCTGAAGGATGCTTTGTACGAGCTGCTGAAGGGCGCTTCAGTCAACTGATCCCCGCAGAGCCTGGCCAGAAAAAGAGCGCTTTCCGGCGCTCTTTTTTCATTGGCAGGTCGAACGCAAACTAGAATCCCGCCGATGATTCCTTACTGGCGCCTGTCCGGCTATTACTTTTTCTACTTCGCCTTCGTCGGCGCCTTTTCTCCCTACTTCGGCCTGTATCTCGAGTCCATCGGCAGTACTGCGACGCAGATCGCCGTATTGATGTCGCTGATGTCGGTCATGCGCATGCTGGCTCCCACTCTGTGGGGCTGGCTGGCGGACCGGCTCGGTGCGCGCATTCCCATCGTGCGCCTGTCGGCGCTGCTGTCTCTGCTGGGCTTTGCAGGCTTCCTGGTGAGCGATGCCTATGCCGTGCTGTTTGCCAGCATGGCTTTCCTGGCCTTTTTCTGGAGTGCCGCGCTGCCCCTTGTGGAAACCCTGACCTTTGCCCATCTGGATGGTCAGGCAAGCCGTTATGGCAACATCCGGGTGTGGGGGTCGGTGGGCTTCGTTCTGACCGTGCTGATTCTGGGCTATGTTCTGGATGATCTGCCGATCCGCGCACTGTTGTGGATTACGCTGGCCATGCTGGCGGGCATTCTGGTTTGCGCCATGGTCATCCCCGAGGCCAGCCAGCCGCGTGTGCCGGCCATTCCGGTGGCGCTCGGCGAAATCCTGCGCCGGCCGGAGGTGAGAGCGCTGATGATGGCGTGCTTTTTCATGTCTGCCGCCCATGGTGCGTTGTACGTTTTCTATTCTCTGCATCTGGTGGCGCACGGTTACAGCAAGTCGCTGGTCGGCTGGATGTGGACCCTCGGCGTGGTGGCCGAGATTGCCGTGTTCATGGGCATGCCGCAGCTGCTGCGGACGTTTTCGCTGCGCGGCCTGCTAGTGTTCAGTCTGGTCGCTGCCATGCTGCGTTTCATGCTGATTGGCTGGGGAGCGGATTCCCTCGTCGTGCTGATCTTTGCCCAGGTGCTGCATGGGGCCACGTTTGGCTCCTATCATGCGGCTGCGGTGGCTGCCGTCAATCGCTGGTTTGGTGCGCAGCACCAGGCCCGAGGCCAGGCCTTGTACGGAAGTATTTCCTTTGGCGCGGGGGGCATGATCGGCGGGCTGTTGAGCGGCTACACTTGGGAGTGGATCGGGCCGGCGTGGACTTACACTTTCGGGTCATTGTTCGCCCTGTGCGGGTTGGTGGTATTGCTCCGAGGCTGGCCGGATCGTCCGGTGGAGCAGGCGGCGTGAGCCTTGAAACAGGAAATTTCGGGAGAAGCATGAAACTACGGTTCGAATGGTTGCGTGGAATGGCTCCGGTGGTGCTGGCAGCGGGAATGCTTACGGCCTGCCAGACCGTGAAGACGACGCAGACGGGCGCTGTCGGCATCGAGCGCCAGCAGATGATGATGGTTTCGTCTGGCGAGATGGAGAAGGCTTCGTCGCAGAGCTATCAGAAGATTCTTCAGCAGGCTGGGCAAAAGAATGCATTGAACCGGGACAAGGCTCAGGTCGACCGGGTCCGCGGAATTGCCCGCCGGCTGATACCGGCCACCGGATTCTTCCGGGCGGATGCGCCGGGCTGGAAATGGGAGGTCAATGTACTCACTTCCGACGAACTCAACGCCTGGTGCATGGCCGGTGGCAAGATCGCTTTCTACACCGGGATCATCGACAAGTTGAACCTGACCGACGACGAGATCGCTGCGATCATGGGGCACGAAATCGCCCATGCCCTGCGTGAGCACGCCCGTGAGCGCGCCTCCCACTCGATGGTGACCAACATTGGTGTGAATGTCCTGGGTGCCGCGCTGGGGGTTGGCCGGGCCGGTACCGACCTGATCGGCGGGGTCGCCAAGGTGAGTTTTGAACTGCCGAACAGCCGCGAACATGAAACGGAAGCCGATCGCATGGGCGTCGAACTGGCAGCCCGCGGCGGCTACGATCCACGGTCTGCGGTGACCTTGTGGCAGAAGATGGCCAAGGCGTCCAGCGGGGCACCGCCCCAGTGGCTTTCGACCCATCCGTCGAACGAGACCCGCCAGCAGGATCTGGCCCAGTACGCGGCCCGCGTGATGCCCCTTTACGAGCAAGCTACTCAGCGCGTAAAGCCTGTGAAATAATTAAAGTTTTCCCCCGTCCAACTCAGAGTTTTCTTTCGCCCATGCAAGCGCAAACGCTTTACGAAAAACTGTGGTCGAGCCACGTGGTGCACGTCGAGGATGACGGTACCGCGCTGATTTACATCGATCGTCACCTGGTTCACGAAGTCACCAGCCCGCAGGCTTTCGAAGGTCTGAAACTGGCCGGCCGCAAGCTGTGGCGCGTGGATTCCATTGTGGCGACGGCAGACCACAACACGCCTACCGATCATTGGGAGAAGGGCATTCTCGATCCGGTCTCCCGTCAGCAGGTGGAAACCCTCGACAGCAACATCCGCGAATCCGGCGCGCTCGCCTACTTTCCGTTCAAGGATGACCGGCAGGGCATCGTGCACGTGATCGGGCCTGAAAACGGCGCGACGCTGCCGGGCATGACCGTTGTCTGCGGCGACTCCCACACGTCCACGCACGGCGCTTTCGCCTGTCTGGCCCATGGTATCGGGACGTCGGAAGTCGAACACGTGATGGCGACCCAGTGCCTGCTGCAGAAGAAGTCGAAGACCATGCTGATCCGCGTCGAAGGCCGGCTTGGTGCCGGCGTGACGGCGAAGGACGTGGTGCTGGCCATCATCGGCCGCATCGGTACGGCCGGCGGTACCGGCTACGCCATCGAGTTCGGCGGCAGCGCGATCCGTAGCCTGTCCCTGGAAGGTCGCATGACCATCTGCAACATGGCCATCGAAGCTGGCGCCCGTGCTGGCCTGGTCGCGGTGGACGACAAGACCATCGATTACCTCAAGGACCGTCCGTTCTCGCCGCACGGCGACAACTGGGAGCGGGCCGTCGCCTACTGGCGCACCCTGCACTCGGACGAGGGCGCGAACTTCGACGCCATCGTCGATCTGGATGCCGCCGCGATTCAGCCGCAGGTCACCTGGGGTACTTCCCCTGAAATGGTGGCCGCCATTGACGGCATCGTGCCGGACCCGGCCCTCGAGAAGGATCCGGTCAAGCGCGAGGGCATGGAGCGTGCATTGCAGTACATGGGCCTGACCCCGTGTACGCCCATCAAGAATATTGCCGTCGACGTGGTTTTCATCGGCTCGTGCACCAATTCGCGGATCGAGGACTTGCGCGCTGCAGCGGTGGTTGCCCGTGGTCGCCGCAAGGCTGACAACGTCAAACAGGTGCTGGTGGTACCGGGTTCCGGGCTGGTCAAGCGCCAGGCCGAAGCCGAGGGGCTCGACAAGATCTTCGTCGCCGCCGGCTTCGAGTGGCGCGAGCCGGGCTGTTCCATGTGCCTGGCCATGAATGCCGACCGGCTGGAGCCGGGCGAGCGTTGTGCGTCGACCTCGAACCGCAACTTCGAGGGCCGTCAGGGCGCCGGTGGTCGTACTCACCTGGTGAGTCCGGCGATGGCCGCAGCGGCAGCGATTGCCGGCCATTTCGCCGATGTGCGCGATCTGGCCTGATTCCGAGAGGAGCGACAATTGCGTAAATTAACAGCGTTGATTGGCGTGTTCGCCGTCGGCAAGGATAGTGAAAAGGGTGGCGAAGCCATCCAGAAGGCGGTCAAGCAAGCATGAAGCCCTTTACCAGACTCGACGGACTCGTGGCGCCGATGGACCGCGCCAACGTGGATACCGACGCGATCATTCCGAAGCAGTTCCTCAAGTCGATCAAGCGCAGTGGCTTCGGCCCCAACCTGTTCGACGAGTGGCGCTACCTGGACATCGGCCAGCCCGGCGTGGACAACACCGGCCGGCCGCAGAATCCCGACTTCGTCCTCAACCAGCCCCGTTACCAGGGCGCCCAGATCCTGCTGACCCGCGACAACTTCGGGTGCGGCAGCTCCCGTGAGCATGCTCCGTGGGCGCTGGAGGATTTCGGCTTTCGCGTCATCATCGGGCCGAGCTTTGCCGACATCTTCTTCAACAACTGCTTCAAGAACGGCCTGCTGCCGATCAAGTTGCCGGCGGCTGAAGTGGATGAGCTGTTCGCCCAGTGCTTCAATGCGACCGGTTACCGTCTCAACGTGGACCTGCAAGCCCGGACGATTACCCGGCCGGATGGCAAGGTGATCTCGTTTGACGTGGATGCCTTCCGCCGTGAATGCCTGCTCAACGGCTGGGACGACATCGGACTGACCCTGCGTCATGCCGACAAGATCCGCGAGTTCGAAGCCCGCCGCCGCATCGACCAGCCCTGGCTGTTCGCCTGATTGACTTCAACGAATCAATAGACAATGACGATGAAGATTTGTGTTCTGCCGGGTGACGGCATCGGTCCCGAAATTACCGAGCAGGCCCTGCGCGTGCTCGAAGCCCTGCGTGGCGATGGGCTGGACTTTACGGTCGAGAAGGGCCTCATCGGCGGTTGTGCCGTGGATGCCACCGGCTCTCCCTATCCGGATGCGACCGCCAAGCTGGCCCAGGAAGCCGATGCCATCCTGCTGGGTGCCGTTGGCGGCCCGCAGTGGGACACGCTGCCCCGCGAACAGCGCCCCGAGCGCGGCCTGCTGGCCATCCGCAAGCAGCTCAACCTGTTCGCCAACCTGCGTCCGGCGATTCTCTACCCCGAGCTGGCCAACGCGTCCACGCTCAAACCAGAAGTCGTGGCCGGGCTGGACATCCTGATCGTGCGCGAGCTGACCGGCGACATCTACTTCGGTCAGCCCCGCGGCATCCGTGAAGAAAACGGCGAGCGCGTCGGTTTCAACACCATGGTGTATTCCGAATCCGAGATTCGCCGCATCGGCAAGGTGGCCTTCGAGGCGGCTCGCAAGCGCGGCAAGAAGCTCTGCTCGGTGGACAAGATGAACGTGCTGGAATGCACCCAGCTGTGGCGCGACGTGATGATCGAGCTGTCGGCCGATTACCCTGACGTGGAGCTGTCCCACATGCTGGTGGATAACGCCGCCATGCAGTTGGTGCGGGCGCCCAAGCAGTTCGACGTGATGGTCACCGGCAACATGTTCGGCGACATCCTGTCCGACGAAGCCTCCATGCTTACCGGTTCCATCGGCATGCTGCCGTCGGCTTCACTGGATGCCAACAACAAGGGCCTCTACGAGCCCAGCCACGGCTCCGCGCCGGACATCGCCGGCAAGGGCGTCGCCAATCCGCTGGCAACCATTCTTTCCGTTGCGATGATGCTGCGCTATACCTTCAATCTCGAGGCGCCGGCTGCGCGCATCGAGATGGCCGTGAAGAAGGTTCTGGCTGCCGGCTACCGCACGGGCGACATCTATGAAGCGGGCACCCGTCGCGTGGGCACCAAGGAAATGGGCGACGCGGTTATCGCGGCGCTGTAAAAATTCAAAAAACAAATCAAGTCTGATCGGGGATCAATATGAAAAGAGTGGGTCTGGTTGGCTGGCGTGGCATGGTGGGTTCCGTCCTCATGCAGCGCATGCGGGAAGAAAATGATTTTGCCCTGATCGAGCCGGTGTTCTTCACCACCTCCAATGCGGGTGGCAAGGCGCCGAATTTCGGCAAGGAAGCGCCCGCACTGAAGGACGCGAAGGACATCGAAGAGTTGAAGTCGATGGATATCGTCATCACCTGTCAAGGTGGCGATTACACCAACGAGGTGTACCCGAAGCTGCGCGCTGCAGGCTGGAACGGTCACTGGATCGATGCTGCATCCTCGCTGCGTATGGAGCCCCAGGCAGTCATCATCCTCGATCCGGTCAACATGAACGTGATCAAGGATGCGCTCGCCAAGGGCGGTCGTGACTGGGTGGGCGGCAACTGTACCGTGTCCCTGATGCTGATGGCCCTTGGTGGCCTGTTCCAGCGTGATCTGGTGGAGTGGGCTACGTCCATGACCTACCAGGCTGCTTCCGGCGCCGGCGCCCAGAACATGCGCGAACTCATCTCCCAGATGGGCGAGCTGAACCGTTCCGTCAAGGAGTTGCTCGACGATCCCGCTTCGGCGATCCTCGACATCGACCGCGAAGTTGCCGGCACCATGCGTGACGATGCGTTCCCGGCGTCCAACTTCGGTGTACCGCTGGCCGGTTCGCTGATTCCCTGGATCGACAAGGATCTGGGCAACGGCCAATCCAAGGAAGAGTGGAAGGGCGGTGTCGAGACCAACAAGATCCTTGGCCGTGGCGAAGGTTTTGGTTCGCCGGCGGTGCCCATCGATGGTCTGTGCGTGCGCATCGGTGCGATGCGTTGCCACAGCCAGGCGCTGACCCTGAAGCTGAAGAAGGACATCCCGATCGACGAAATCGAAGCCATGCTGGCCAGCGCCAACGACTGGGTCAAGGTTGTTCCGAACCAGCGTGACATCACCATGCGCGACCTGACGCCGACCGCCGTGACCGGTACCTTGACGGTTCCGGTAGGGCGTTTGCGCAAGCTGGCGATGGGCGGCGAGTACCTCTCCGCCTTCACCGTCGGCGATCAACTGCTGTGGGGCGCGGCCGAGCCGTTGCGACGCATGCTGCGGGTCCTCCTCGAGGATTGATCTGAAAAGGGCGGCTCAGGCCGCCTTTTTTCATTTTCGGATGGCATGAGAGCAAGTTGAAACATGGCTTGAACTTGCCTCTCCAAACCCATGATGTTATGTTCATCGACAACTCGATTTCGATGATCAGCCTTCGTGCATAAGAACCTCGTGAATAGTCGACTCAAACGCACCCTGCTCGCAGCATCCATCAGCGCACTCTCTCTGAGTGCCAGCGCTGCGGGCTTGGGACGCATTACCGTGCTGAGCGGTCTCGGCCAGCCCTTGCGCGCCGAGGTGGAAATCGCCGCTGCCCCCGAAGAACTCCAGAACATGACCGCGCGTCTTGCGTCGGCAGAGGCATTCCGGCAGGCGGGTATCGATTACGCCCCGTCGGTCAGCGGCCTGCGTATGTCGATCGAGCGGCGAGGAGGCGGCGCCGTCGTGAAGGTCAGCAGTGACAGACCAATCAACGAGCCCTTCGTCGATATGCTGGTTGAACTCAACTGGTCATCCGGGCGGCTGATTCGCGAATACACTTTCCTGCTCGATCCGCCGGATACCGGTTCTGGTCGATATGCCGCACCGGTGGCGGCTCCTGAAGTCCGTCAGGACTCCTATGGGCGCAGGGCGGAGGCGCCGCAGGCACGACGTCCTGCTGCTGCACGCGTGGCACGACCGGCGTCGGCGACAGGGGCAGGGCGTACCTACATGGTTCAGCCCGGCGACACCCTGAATCGGATTGCCGCAGAGAACCGCCCAGAAGGCGTGTCGATGGAGCAAATGCTGTCGGCCCTGTTCCAGGGGAACCGTTCCGCTTTTGATGCCGAAAACGTCAATCGCCTGCAGGCCGGCAAGATATTGCGCATTCCCGACGCCGATGCGGTACGTCAGTTGGCCGGCGAGGGTGGGCGTCAGCAGGTGCTTGCCCATTCTGCCGACTTTGGACGCTACCGTCAGAAGCTTGCTGAGCAGGCCGCCGCAGCTCCGGCAAAGGAAGCGCCGGTTCGCCAGGGAAGTGGCGGGAAAATCGGTGCCAAGGTTGAAGACCGGGCTCCGGTAACGGCTGGCGCCACCGATCAGCTAAAGGTTTCCAAGAGTGATGATGGCTTGCGGGCTGGCGGCGCGGGTGGAGAGAAGTCCGTTGCCCGTCTGCAGGCTCTTGAGGAAGACCTCGTCTCCCGGGACAAGGCGCTCAAGGAGGCCAACACTCGCCTGGCTGACCTGGAGAAGAGCATCAAGGAGCTTCAGCGCCTGGTGGAACTGAAGAGCCAGGGCATGACCCAGGCGCAGTCCGAGGCTCAAGCCAAGCCAGCCGCTCTGCCGCCTGCCGTTCCCGAGGCCGTGCCGGCCGCTCCTGTGGTGACGGAGAAGCCGGAAGTACCGAAGGAGCCCGAGCCTGTCGCCGAAGTGAAGCCGCCGCCTCCGCCGGTTGCACCTGAGCCTGCGCCAGCACCCCCGCCGGTTCCGTCCGCGCCGGCTGAAGCCCAGATTTCCCCTTCGGAGGACATGCCCCTGCTACTGGGTGGTGGTGGCATCCTTGCGTTGCTGCTCGGCTGGGGGGGCTACAAGCTGTACCAGCGTCGCTCCGGTCAGGGTGCTCCGACCACGACACCTGCCTTGTCCGAGTTTGGCGACGGTTCGAACTCCGTTTTTGGCAGTGCGGGTGGCCAGAGCGTCGACACCAGCAACAGCAGTCAGATTCAGACTGATTTCAGCCAGTCGGGTTTGTCTTCGATCGACACCGACGAAGGCGTCGACCCTGTAGCAGAGGCCGATGTCTACATGGCCTACGGCCGCGATGCGCAAGCTGAAGAGATTCTTCTCGACGCACTCAAGACCGATCCAGGCCGGACCGGCGTGCACCTGAAACTGCTCGAGATTTATGCGCAGCGAAAGAACATCAAGCAGTTCGAAACCACCGCAACCGAGCTCTACTCCCTCACAGGTGGCAATGGTCAGGACTGGGAGAAGGCCGCGGCTCTTGGGCGCAAGGTCGATCCTGACAGTCCGCTGTACCGGATTCCTGCGCCGGGCACTTCGCCGGCGGAGGCGGTCAAGCCCGCTGCTGCGGTAATCGGGCCGCAGACGGTTACGGGCGGGGCTGCCGCTGCGACGGGCTTTGTCCAGGCAGGCGATTTGCGTCCCAAGGCGCCTGACTTCACACGGGCAAACGAACTGATGCCCATGGGAGGCGATGACCCGCTGGAGTCCCCGTCCCAACTGAAGGACACCTGGGCACTGCCGGGCGAGCTTAATCAGTACGCGAGTCTCGAGGACATTGAACGCGCTGCCTCGCCTGCGGCTCCGACGGCTGTGTCGCCGAGCATTCCTGACACGTCGGTGCTGGATTTCGATCTCGACCTCACCTCCGATGCCAGTCATGGTTCGGCCAGTGCAGGAACCGTTCAGGGTGGCGCACAGTCGGGCATGGGAGCACTGGACTTCGATCTGGGCTTCGATCAGCCTTCCGCTCCTCCTGCCATGGGCGCAACACTGGTGGCGGGCGACGTGCTGTTCAGCAGCCTTGAGGCAACTTCGACCCGCCCGCAGCGACTGACTGACGATTTCAATCTTCCTGATCCCAGTGACCTCGATTTTGAAGTCAGCTCCGAGTTTGGTGAGCGTCAGGCCGAGCCGGCCCTGGCTCCCACCGTGGATGTTGATCTCACTGCCACCCTGGCTGACGAGGGGCTGCGTTTGCCGCTCGATACCGCTACCGTCGATCTCGAGCGGACAAGTTTTGACAGCAGTCTTCTCGACTTTGATTTCGAGCTTGACGAGAAGGCCGATGAGAAGATTGTGGCGCCCCGCCCATTTGTACCTCCTCCCATCAATCTGAGTGACATCGATCTGGATCTCAAGAAGCCTGGAAGCTCGGCCCTCGAGTTGCCGGATGCGGGGCCCCCCACCGAGCCCCCGCTGGATCTGGATCTGCAGCAGGAGGTTGCGACCAAGCTGGAGCTTGCTCGCGCCTATGAAGAGATGGGTGACAAGGATGGCGCACGGGAGCTGGTCGAGGAAGTGTTGCGTGAAGGTTCCGGTCGTCAGAAAGACGATGCGCGTGCCATTCTCGCCCGTCTTTCCTGATTGAGCGCCATGCGTCTGTCGACCGTCGCCTGACGCACTGGCTGGTCTGATGCACCCGGCGACGCGCTTGGTTGCGTGGGCGGCAGTGGTGGTTTTTGTGCAACTGGCCCGAGGTCCCATTCTGTGGGGCCTCGGGTTTGTCGTTATGGCCGCCTCCGCTTTGCTGGCCCGGCGGCGTGCCTGGCGACTGGTTCGCCGGATTCGCGTTCTTCTGCTGGTTCTGCTGATTTTATTTGCATTTTTTACGCCCGGCGAAGCGCTTTTGCCTTTTCTGGGGGGCGTCAGTCCAACGCGGGAAGGGGGCGTGTTGGCCGTTCTTCATTGCACTCAGCTCCTCGTCGTTGTTCTGTTGGTGGCACTGCTGCTGGAACTCACCGACGAAAGATCCCTGGTGTCTGGCTTGATGTCTCTTGCGCGTCCCTTTGCGGTGACAGGCTTGTCTGTCGAGCGGATGGCGGTGCGCATGCTGCTTGTCTTCCGCTATGTGGAGGCGCCGCCGCCGGGGGGCTGGCGTGCGCTGCTGGTCGGTCCGGACGACGACGAGTCGTCGGGCGCCCTGAGCGTTGTCTTTGTGCCGCTGCGCTGGTGGGATGTGCTCGCCGCCTGCGGTTTTCTGGTTCTGATGGTGTTGGGGGCGGTTTTGTGAGAGTGGCAATTGGTGTCGAGTATGCCGGTAATGCATTCGATGGCTGGCAGACCCAGCCTGGGGGGAAGACGGTTCAGGACGCGCTGGAGCGTGCCCTCGCCGTCATTGCCCAGGCGCCGACCAAGCTGGTGTGTGCCGGGCGTACCGATGCCGGTGTACATGCGACCACACAGGTGGCGCATTTCGATACCGTGGCCAACCGTCCGCTGGAGGCCTGGGTGCGTGGCGTTAACAGTCACCTGCCGGACAGCGTGGGGGTGTTGTGGGCGGTGGAGGCGGATGAGGCGTTTCACGCCCGTTTCAGTGCCGAGTCACGACACTACCGGTATGTGCTCCTCAATCGGCGGGTGCGACCCGCCTTGATGGACGGGCGGGTGGGCTGGATCCACGGATCTCTGGATCACGAGGCCATGGCGCGGGCTGCGGAATGCCTGTTGGGCGAGCATGATTTCACCTCGTTCCGGGCTGCGGCCTGTCAGGCCAAGTCACCGGTTCGTTTCATGCACGCCTTGCGAGTCCACCGGCAGGGCGATGTTGTGCTCTTCGATTTTCACGCCAACGCTTTTCTTCACCACATGATCCGCAATCTGGTCGGGGCGCTGGTGTATGTGGGCATCGGGCGGCGTCCGGTCGAATGGATGGCCGAGGTCCTGGCGGTCCGGAATCGCACCCTCGCGGCACCGACTTTTGCGCCGGATGGCCTCTATCTGTGTGGCGTCGAGTATCCGCAGCGTTGGCCGCTGCCCGGCGGGGGGCGTATCATCGCGCCTCCGCAACTTCTCCTTTCGTGACTTTCGTGCATCGCACCCGTATCAAGATTTGCGGCCTGACCCGCGAGGAGGATGTTCGGGCGGCCGTCGACGCTGGCGCCGACGCCATCGGATTCGTCTTCTATCCGCCGAGCCCCCGTTTCGTGAGTTTCGCGCGTGCGGCAGAGCTGGCGCGCCTGATTCCGCCTTTTGTGAGCACGGTGGGGCTGTTCGTCAACCCCGAGCGCAGCTATGTGGAAGCGGCGCTGGCTGCCGTGCCGCTGCAAGTATTGCAGTTTCACGGTGACGAGTCCGGAACCGACTGTCTGGGTTACGGTCTGCCCTTCATCAAGGCGGCACGAATGCGGCCGGGTCTTGATCTGTTAAAATACGCGGCTTCCTTCCCGGGCGCCCAGGGTTTGCTTCTGGACGCTTTCGTTGAAGGCTATGGCGGTGGTGGTGAAACCTTCGACTGGTCGCTCATTCCGTCCCGATTGCCCTTGCCCCTGATTCTGTCCGGCGGCTTGCATGCCGGCAATGTGGCCGAGGCTGTCCGGTGCGTTCAGCCCTGGGCTGTGGACGTATCGAGTGGCGTGGAGTCGGCGAAGGGAATCAAGGATGCCGCCCGAATCACCGAATTTGTTGCCGGAGTCCGACATGCACATGGCTGATGCCCCTTACGCTCTACCCGACGCACACGGCCATTTTGGTCCCTATGGTGGCGTTTTCGTCGCGGAGACCCTGATCCCGGCCCTGACCGAACTTCGGTTGGCCTATGAAGAAGCGCAGAGCGATCCGGCCTTCGTTGCCGAGTTCGAATACGAGCTCAAGCACTACGTCGGTCGTCCCAGCCCGATCTACCATGCCAAGCGCTGGTCCGGATTGCTGGGTGGCGCACAGATCTATCTGAAACGGGAAGATCTCAATCACACCGGCGCCCACAAGATCAACAACTCCATCGGTCAGGCCATGCTTGCCCGCCGGATGGGCAAGCCGCGGGTGATCGCCGAAACCGGTGCCGGGCAGCACGGCGTGGCGACGGCGACCGTCGCCGCCCGTTACGGCATGGAGTGCGTCGTCTACATGGGCTCGGAAGATATCCGGCGCCAGGCCGCCAACGTTTATCGGATGAAACTGCTGGGTGCCACCGTGGTGCCGGTGGAGAGCGGTTCCAAGACCCTCAAGGACGCGCTCAACGAAGCGATGCGCGACTGGGTTACCAATATCGGCAACACCTTTTACATCATCGGCACGGTGGCGGGGCCGCACCCCTACCCGATGATGGTGCGTGACTTTCAGGCTGTGATCGGCAAGGAGTGCATCGAGCAGATGCCCGACATGGCCGGTCGGCAGCCCGATTACGTCATTGCCTGTGTCGGCGGCGGCTCCAACGCGATGGGGATTTTCCATCCGTACATCGAACACAAGCAGGTGCGCCTGATCGGTGTCGAGGCAGCGGGAAGCGGCATCGAAACCGGCCATCATGCCGCTTCGCTGACCGCTGGTCGTCCGGGTGTGCTGCACGGTAACCGCACTTACCTGCTGCAGAACGAAGACGGCCAGATCATCGAAACCCACTCGATTTCCGCCGGCCTGGATTATCCCGGCGTGGGCCCCGAGCATGCCTGGCTGAAGGACATCAACCGTGCGGAGTACGTCGGGATCACCGATGCCGAAGCACTGCAGGCCTTCCACGACCTGTGCCGTTTCGAGGGCATCATTCCGGCCCTCGAGTCGTCTCACGCCCTTGCCTACGCCGCCAAGCTGGCCCCGACCCTGTCCAGTGACAAGGTCCTGCTGGTCAATCTTTCCGGCCGCGGTGACAAGGATATGCATACCGTCGCCGAGAAGTCCGGCATCCAGTTCTGATTTTCACGGCCTTGCCGGGATTTCCCGGCAAGGCCGTCGACCATTCATACCAATCCATGTCCAGAATTCAAGAAACCTTCAAGCGGTTGGCGAGCGAAGGGCGCAAGGCGCTCATTCCTTTCATCACCGCCGGTGATCCTGCCCCCGAAATGACCTTGCCGCTGATGCAGGCGCTGGTGGCGGGCGGCGCTGACATCATTGAACTTGGCGTGCCTTTCTCGGATCCGATGGCCGATGGCCCGACGATCCAGCGTGCCTCCGAGCGAGCCCTGGCCGCCGGCATGAGCATGCGCAAGGTGCTGGATATCGTGCGCAGCTTTCGCGCCAGTGGCGATCAGACGCCGGTCGTGCTGATGGGCTACGCCAATCCGATCGAGGCGATGGGGGCCGAGCCTTTTACCCGTGCAGCGGCTGAAGCCGGTGTCGACGGTGTGCTGGTGGTCGATTACCCGCCGGAAGAGTGTCGCGGCTTTGCGCAAACCTGCCGGGCTGCCGGTCTCGATCCGGTCTTCCTGCTGGCGCCGACATCTACCGAGCAGCGTTACGACGATGTGGCTGCCGTGGGCAGCGGATACATCTACTACGTGTCGCTGAAGGGGGTGACCGGGTCGGCAACGCTTGATCTGGACGAAGTCGCGCAACGCATTCCGTTGATTCGCGAGAAGGTCGGCATGCCGGTTGGTGTTGGTTTCGGCATTCGCGACGGCGCCACCGCCGCCCGGATCGCCTGCCTGGCGGACGCGGTGGTGATCGGCAGCCGGATCATCGAGGAAATCGAACAAAGTAGCCGCGAGGACGCGCCCGCCAAGGTCACGGCCTTCCTGCGCGGCATTCGCGAAGCAATGGACAATGCCGGAGCGCCCCAAGCATGAGCTGGCTCAAGAAGCTGCTGCCGCCAAAGATCAAGCGCGATGTACCGTCGGCCCGGAAATCGATTCCGGAAGGCTTGTGGAGCAAGTGCCCGGCCTGTGAAGCGGTGCTGTATCGCTCGGACCTGGAAAGCAACCTGAATGTTTGCCCCAAGTGCGGCCATCATCAGCGCATCCGGGCCCGCCAGCGCATCGACTTCCTGCTCGATCCGGAAGGCCGCTTCGAGATCGGCGCCGAAGTGGTCCCGGTTGATCCGTTGAAGTTCAAGGACTCCAAGCGTTACTCCGATCGTCTGGCCGCAGCCAATGAAGATACCGGTGAAGCCGACGCGATGGTGGTTGTGCAGGGGGCGATCAAGACCGTACCGGTGATCGTTGCCTGCTTCGAGTTCGAGTTTCTTGGCGGATCAATGGGTTCGGTGGTTGGCGAGCGCTTCGTGCGCGGCGTCAAGGCTGCCCTTGAGCAGCGCCTGCCGTTTATCTGCGTCACCGCCACCGGCGGCGCGCGGATGCAGGAAGGCCTGTTTTCACTGATGCAGATGGCCAAGACCACGGCGGCGATCACCCGCCTGGCCGAGCGCAAGCTGCCCTTCATCACGCTGCTCACCGACCCGACCATGGGCGGTGTGTCCGCCAGTTTTGCCTTCATGGGCGATCTGGTCATTGGCGAACCGGGCGCGCTGATCGGTTTTGCCGGCCCCCGGGTCATCGAACAAACTGTCCGCGAGACTCTGCCGGCCGGCTTCCAGCGTTCCGAGTTCCTCCTTGAGAAGGGCGCGCTCGACATGATTGTCGATCGTCGCGAACTGCGTGACCGGCTGTCCGAACTCATCACTCTCCTGACCCGTCAGGCTTCGGTCCGTAGCGCCTGAAATGCAATTGCCTGAAACATTAGACGGCTGGCTCGGCCTGCTGGAAGCCCGTCATGGCCAGTCGATCCAGCTTGGCCTCGAGCGCGTCCGCACTGTTCGCGATGCGCTGAACCTCCACCAGACCTGCCCGGTGTTCACCATTGGTGGCACCAACGGCAAGGGCTCGACCTGTGCGCTGCTCGAATCCGTGCTGCTTGCGGCCGGTTACCGGGTAGGCCTGTACACCTCGCCCCATTTGCTGCGCTACAACGAGCGTGTGCGGATTGGCGGTCGGGATGTGGAGGATGCCGTGCTGGTGGACGCTTTTGCCGAGGTGGAGCGGGCCCGCGGAGATGTTCCGCTGACTTACTTCGAGCACGGCACGCTGGCTGCTTGGGCGGCTTTCAGCCATGCCGGGTTGGACGCGATCATCCTTGAGGTCGGACTCGGTGGGCGGCTGGATGCGGTGAATGTCTTCGAGCCAGATTGTGCCATCGTCACCAGTGTGGCGATGGATCACATGGATTACCTGGGAGACAACCGGGAAACGATCGGTTTTGAGAAGGCCGGGATTTTCCGGGCCGGGCGTCCGGCTATCTGCAGTGATCCGCAGCCGCCGGCCTCTCTCGTGGCGCACGCTGAGGCCATCGGTGCTCAGCTGTCGGTTAGTGGGCGTGACTTCGGCTTCTCGGGTGACCAGAATCAGTGGGCCTTCTGGACCGCTGGTGGCAGTCGGCGCGGTGGCCTGGCCTATCCGTCGCTGCGGGGCACCAATCAGTTGCTGAATGCGGCGGCTGTCATGGCGGCCTGCGAGGCCGTGCGGGCACTTCTCCCCGTGCCGATGCAGGCCATTCGTGAGGGCTTCATGCTGGTCGAACTGCCGGGTCGCTTCCAGGTTTTGCCGGGGCGTCCGACCGTGATCCTCGACGTGGCCCATAATCCGCAGGCTGCCGGGGTGCTCAACGAGAACCTCGCGAGCATGGGTTTCTTTCCGGAAACCTGGGCGGTTATCGGCATGCTGGCGGACAAGGACGTGGCTGGTGTGGTGCGCCTGCTGCGCGATCGGGTCGATCACTGGCTGGTGGCAACCCTGCCCGGGCCGCGCGGGCTGAACGCTGCCGGCCTCGCCGCGATTGTCCGGGAAGCCGGTGTGACCGGTGATGTTGTCGAGTGCGATTCGCCGCGGAGTGCGTACGAGGTCGCACGTGGCCGTGCTGCCGAGGGTGATAGAATCGTGGCCTTTGGCTCATTTCTGACAGTGGCTGACGTTTTAGCTGCCCAGAAAACGCCGCAATAGGTGTTGCTGCAAGATGGCGGATAACGATTCTCAGATCGACCTGAAAAAGCGCGCTCGGCGACGCCTTGTAGGCTCCGCGGCGCTAGCCCTGGCGGCAGCCATCGTCCTGCCGATGGTGATGGATCACGAGCCGCACCTTCCCAGCCAGGATGTCCAGATTCGCATTCCAAGCCAGGAAGGCAGTAATTTCACCTCTCGCGTGATTACCGGCAAGGCCCCGGCCCCCAGTCAGCCTGTTGCCGGTGCTGTCGCCGAGGAGAGTGCCGCGCCGGTGGTGGACGAGGTGGTATCCCGTCGCAGCTTGCCGGATGCGGATATGGTGAGCCCCGTATTCAAGCCCGGCGAGGAGCTGATCCCCCCTCCCAAAAAGGCTGAGCTCGTTAAACCCGAGCCCAGGCCCGAACCGAAAAAAGCCGAAGTCAAGCCTGAGCCAAAACCCGAGCCAAAACCTGATCCGAAGCTGAAGCAAAAGGAGAAGGAAAAAGAGAAGGCGGAGAAGGCGCAGGCCGATGCCGAGCGCGCCAAGGCCCTGCTGAGTGGATCCACGCCGAAGGAGACTGCCGGTAGCGGCCAGCATGTGGTGATGCTTGGTGCCTACCGGGAAACGGCAAACGTGGCGAGCCTGCGCGCAAAGTTGAAGGCCGAGGGCTATTCTTCATATACGGAACCCATGGGCGACAAGCTGCGTGTGCGTGCCGGGCCCTTCCCGAACAAGGCCGCTGCGGACAAGGCTGCGGCGCGGATCAGCAAGGTGCTGGGCGTGTCGGCGTCGGTCTCGTCGGGCAAGCCCTGAGAAGCCTGAGCCTTTGAACGGATTTGATTACGCACTCCTTGCCCTTGTCGGGCTGTCGGCCCTGCTGGGGTTTTGGCGGGGGCTGATTTCCGAGATTGTGGCGCTGGGGGCTTGGCTGCTGGCGTTCATGATGGCCAAGGCGTTCATGCCGCAGCTTCTCCCTTATGTGGCGAACTGGGTCAAGGAGCCGCTGCTGCAGGGACCTGTGGCGTTTCTGATTATTTTTGTTGCAGTACTTATTTTTGTGGCGATCCTGCGCTGGGCCTTGAGCGAACTGATTCGCGCGGCCGGTCTGGGGTTTGCCGACCGCTTCCTTGGCGCGTGCTTCGGTGCTGTGCGGGGTGGTGTGATTGTGTTTGCAGTGGCGTTGCTCGTTGGCATTGGCGGCTTCGCAAAGGAAGCATGGTGGCAGGAGGCGAGCCTTTCGGCCCCTCTCGAGACTGCTGCGATGGCTTCAAAACCATGGCTCCCCGAGCTGCTGGCAAAAAGACTTAGATACCGATAGGTGGTTTTAAATGTGTGGGATTCTGGGCGTAGTAGCGACATCACCCGTCAATCAGCTTCTTTATGACGGCCTGCAGGTGCTC
This sequence comes from Zoogloea oleivorans, assembly GCF_008107625.1. Taxonomy (GTDB): domain Bacteria; phylum Pseudomonadota; class Gammaproteobacteria; order Burkholderiales; family Rhodocyclaceae; genus Zoogloea; species Zoogloea oleivorans. Next base: position 220,170 of record NZ_SDKK01000006.1, on the reverse strand, counting down.
CAGCACCGGGGGCAGGACGCAGCGGGCATTGCGACTGCGGAAGGCGGGCGTTTTCACATGCACAAGGCTTCCGGGCTGGTGCGTGATGCGTTCCGCACGCGCAACATGCGCGATCTGCCGGGCAACTGGGGTATTGCCCACGTGCGTTATCCGACGGCAGGTTCGGCCTCCGCCGCTGCAGAGGCTCAGCCGTTTTACGTCAATTCGCCGTTCGGCCTGATGCTGGCCCACAACGGCAACCTGACCAATGCGGAAGAACTGAAGCGGGAGATGTTCCTTTCAGACCTGCGGCACATCAACACCAATTCCGATTCGGAAGTGCTGCTCAATGTGCTCGCCCACGAGCTTCAGGCGGCGGCCAAGAGTTTCCGCCTGGACGAGGAAACGGTGTTTACCGCGGTGGCTGGCGTGCATCGCCGCTGCCGGGGGGCTTACGCGACCGTGGCGATGATCTCCGGTACCGGCCTGCTGGCTTTCCGTGATCCCTACGGGATCCGCCCCCTGGTGATCGGTCGCAACGATACGCCGAAGGGCACCGAGTGGCTGGTCGCCTCCGAGAGCGTGGCACTCGATGTGATGGGCTTCAAGCTGGTGCGCGATGTGGCGCCGGGTGAGGCGATCCTGATCGATACCGAAGGCCGCTTCCACAGCCGGCAGTGCGCCACGCATACCGTGCACGCACCGTGCATGTTCGAGTTTGTGTATCTGGCCCGCCCGGACTCGCTGATCGACGGTATTTCGGTGTACGACGCCCGTATCAAGATGGGCGAGTTCCTGGCCCGCAAGCTGCGTGCGACCATGCCGCACCTGAAGATCGATGTGGTGATTCCGATCCCCGATTCGAGCCGTCCGTCGGCCATGGAAATGGCTCACCAGCTGAACGTGCCGTACCGGGAAGGCTTCGTCAAGAACCGCTACATCGGCCGCACTTTCATCATGCCGGGCCAGGCGATCCGCCGGAAGTCGGTGCGTCAGAAGCTGAACACCATCCATCAGGAATTCAGGGGTAAGAGCGTGCTGCTGGTGGATGATTCCATCGTGCGTGGCACAACCAGCCGGGAAATCGTCCAGATGGCCCGGGATGCCGGCGCAACCAAGGTCTACATGGCTTCCGCAGCGCCTCCGGTGCGTTATGCCAATGTGTACGGGATTGACATGCCGACCAAGGGCGAGCTCATCGCCTGTGGCCGTACCGAAGAAGAAATCTGTGCCGAAATTGGCGCCGATGGCTTGATCTACCAGGACCTCGACGATCTGAAGCTGGCCGTGAAGGCCCTGAATCCGGCGATCTCGGTATTCGAGACCTCGTGTTTCGACGGTACTTACGTGACTGGTGACGTGACTCAGGAATATCTTTCCGGCATTGAGGATCAGCGCAAGGATGCGGCGAGCAAGCCCCGCTCGGAAGACGGTGACGGACAGATGGATTTGAATCTTGTTTCGCGGAGTGAAAGTTGAGCACGAACTCCATGGAAGGCCTGGCGCTGGAGACCCTCGCCGTCAGGGCGGGGATCGACCGGAGCCAGTTCAACGAGCACTCCGAGGCGCTGTACCTGACCTCCAGCTTTGTCTTTGAAAGCGCGGCCCAGGCGGCTGCGCGTTTTTCGGGCGAAGAGGAGGGCAACGTTTACGCCCGCTTCACGAACCCCACCGTGACCGCGATGCAGCAGCGTCTGGCTGCGCTGGAAGGCGCGGAGGCCTGCGTGGCGACGGCATCCGGCATGGCGGCGATCATGTCTACGGTGATGGCCCTGATGCAGTCGGGGGATCACATCGTTGCGTCCCGCGGACTGTTCGGGGCGACGCAGCAGCTTTTCGGCAACATCCTGTCCAAGTTCGGCATTGAAACCACCTTCGTGCCTGCCACGGATCTGGAGGCTTACCGGGCTGCCGTGACGCCGAAGACCAAGCTGTTTTTTGTCGAGTCGCCGTCGAATCCGCTGACCGAGCTGGTGGACATCGCCGCAGTCGCCGCGATTGCCCATGAGGCTGGTGCTGTGCTGGCGGTGGACAACTGCTTCTGCTCGCCGGCGCTGCAGCAGCCCCTGAAGTTGGGGGCCGATCTGGTGATCCACTCGGCCACCAAGTATCTGGATGGACAAGGGCGGGTCCTTGGCGGCGCAGTGTGCGGCGACAAGAAGCTGATCGACGAAGTTTTCAAGTTCCTGCGCACCGCCGGTCCGTGCATTTCGCCGTTCAATGCGTGGATCATCCTGAAGGGCCTCGAAACCCTGCGCATCCGCATGGCAGCCCAGTCGGCCAGTGCGCTTGAGCTGGCCACCTGGCTGGAGGCACAGCCGCAGGTGGCGCGTGTCCATTACCCGGGCTTGCCGTCCCATCCGCAACACGCGCTGGCGCTGCGCCAGCAGAGCAGTGGCGGGGCGATCGTCAGTTTCGATGTCAAGGGCGGCCGCGAAGAAGCCTGGAAAGTCGTCGATGCGACCCGTGTTGTGTCGATAACGGCCAATCTTGGCGATACGAAGACGACTCTGACGCATCCTGCGTCGACCACCCACGGTCGGATTTCTCCGGAAGCGCGGGAGGCCTCGGGCATTCATGAAAGCCTGCTGCGGGTGGCTGTCGGCCTTGAGTCGGTTGCCGACCTCAAGGCCGATCTGGCCCGCGGCCTGGCCTTGATCTAAGCCGCGTTTGCGGTATCAGTAGAGGGGCTGACGGGACAGGTTTCCGTCGGCCCACACCAGCACTTCCCCCTGTGCGGTCTCCGTTGCATCACGCCAGTCGGCGAGCACCCAGCGCTCGCAGGTATGACCATCCACGTCCACCCGATGCATGTCGGGACGATGGGTATGGCCGTGGATGAGGCGCGGGAAGCCGTTGTCGCGGATCAGCGCAGCGACGGCATCGGCGTTCACATCCATGATCTCGGCGGTTTTTTCTGACTTGGCTGCTTCGCTTTTCATGCGCAGGCCGGCGATGAACTGTTTGCGCGCGGCGAGGGGCTGCGACATGAAGCCGGCCTGCCAGGCCGGGTTGCGAACCTGTGTGCGGAAGGCTTGATAGGCGATGTCGTCGGTGCACAGGTTGTCGCCGTGGCACAGGACAAAGCGCTCGTCGCCGAGCTGGATCAAACTCGGCTCAGGCAGGATTTTGAGATTTGCACGGGTGGCGAAGCCTTCACCGATGAGCAGATCCCGGTTGCCGTGCATGAAAAAAATCTGGCAGCCGCCTTCGGCAAGGCTGGCGAGTTGCTCAGCGATACGGGTGTTCAGTGGATCGTCGAGGTCGTCGTCTCCCGACCAGTATTCAAACAGGTCACCCAGGATGTAGAGGCGATCCGCAGCCCTGACCGGGCCGGCGAGGTAGCGCTCGAACACCGCGGTGAGGGCGGGGCGATCGGCACTCAGATGCAGATCGGAAATGAAATGAACTTGCATGTGCCGGTCGCCCTGGTTTTGCTTAGATGACTTCAGCGCGCTCAATGATCACGTCTTCCTTCGGCACGTCCTGGTGGAAGCCGCTGGAGCCGGTCTTGACGGCCTTGATCTTGTTGACCACGTCCATGCCTTCGGAAACCTTGCCGAATACACAGTAGCCCCAGCCCTGCATGTCGGGGGAGCGGTGGTTGAGGAACTCGTTGTCGCCGACGTTGATGAAGAACTGGGCGGTGGCAGAGTGGGGTGCCTGGGTACGGGCCATGGCGATGGTGCCGATGTCGTTCTTGAGGCCGTTGCTGGCTTCGTTCTGGATCGGTTCGCCGCAGGGCTTTTGCTTCATGCCGGGTTCAAAACCACCGCCCTGGATCATGAAACCGTCGATGACCCGGTGGAAAACGGTGTTGTTGTAGTGGCCGGCTTCCACGTAGGCGATGAAGTTCTTGACGGTTTCGGGTGCCTTTTCGGCATCCAGTTCGATGACGATATCGCCGTGATTGGTGGTGAGTTTGACTGCCATGTTGAAGCTCCTGTGGGGAAGGTGGGTGGATTGTTTACTTGGCTGCCTTTTCGGGCAGCTGGCGTGCGGACTGGATGAAAATCGGGGTGACCGGCACGTCACGCTGGTAGCCGCTGGTCGCCGTGGGTTCCTTGCCGATCTTGCGGACTACGTCCATGCCTTCGGTGACTTTGCCGAAAACGGCATAGCCCCAGCCGTCCGGCGACGGGTAGTTGAGCGAGCGGTTGTCTGCGAGGTTGATGAAGAACTGGGAAGAGGCGGAGTGGGGGTTTTTCGTGCGGGCCATGGCGATGGTGCCGGCGTCGTTCTTCAGGCCGTTCTTTGCTTCATTCTCGATGGGGGCCAGAGGGGCCTTTTCTTCCAGTTTGGCGTTCATGCCGCCGCCCTGGATCATGAAGCCGTCGATGACCCGATGGAAGACGAGGCCGTCGTAGAAGCCGCTCTTCACGTATTCCAGGAAGTTGGCGACCGTCTTGGGGGCCTTTTCCGGGTAGAGCTCCAGTACGACAGTACCGGAGCTGGTCTTCAGTTCAACCAAAGGGTTGGCTGCGGTGGCAAGCAAGGCCTGGCCGGCGAGGGCGACGGCAAGAAGGATCTTCTTCATGGGTTTCCTGGGGCAGATTGCGTGGGTTGTGAGGGAAGGCTCAAGCGAAACCTTCATAGACGATCTTCCAGCGTCCGCCTTCCTTGAGCCAGTACTGGCGTTTCTTGAGGACGTTGGACAGGTTGTTGCTGCGGTAATCCTGCTCGAAGGTGACGACGACCAGATCCTGTTTGCCCGGGTTGCGGAAGACGCTCATCTTGCCGAGTTCGACCTTGACCCAGCTCTTGCCGGCCGTCACCAGGCGTTTTTGCTCGGCCCAGCGTTCGTAGTCGCCTTCGTTGTTGCGGAACTGCCTGGAGTAATGGGACAGGTAGCGAGTGAGATCCCGGCTCTCCCAGTCCTTGCGCCAGGACTCGATCTGCCGGTTGAGACTGGTCCGTTCGGTGGCCCAGTCGTCGAGACTCAGCCATTCAACGGTGTTGCTGATGATGACCGGGGTGAGCCCGACCTGCAGGTAGGGGGACAGGGCGTTCAGGTCCTGATTGGTCAGCACGACGCAGCCATCGGAGGCGTGGGGCGGGCGGGAGTAAGTGTCGCTCGGGGTGCCGTGCAGCCAGATGCCGTGGCCGTCACGCCCCTGTTGCCGATCCCATTCGTTGGGGTAGCTGATCGGAAAGGCGCCGCTGCCGTAGAAGTCGGAAAGTTTTTGACGGGGCAGGTTGGCGGTGACGTGATAAACCCCGATCGGGGTGCGCTTGTCGCCTTCGCGGGCCTTTTCCGCACCGAGCTTGCCGTGGGTAATGTAGTAGTCGGCCACGAAGCGCGGGCGGCCATTGTCATTCTGGTAAATGTAGAGTCGGGCCCGCTGCGTATCCACGACCACTGCGTATTTTTGCTCCGGCTCCATTTGCAGCAGGTAGCGCGGCACATAGTTGCTGGGTGGGCGGTTACGGTAAGCCTTGAGGCGTGCAACCGCTTCTTCGCGGAGGTCGGCGATTTTGTCGGCAGGTGCTTCGGGCGAACTGCCAAAGGCCGCCAGAGGACGGGTGCGGGCCAGCAGCAGGTCGCCCCGGATGAGGTGTGCGAGACGGAAATTGGGGTAGCTCACCAGCAGCGCGTCGACTTTCGTGAGTGCACTGCTCAATTTGCTTTGCTCGATATCCTGAAAAACGGCACCCAAGGCCGCGTCCGGATCGCTCATGGACGTGCGTTGTTCCCCGGCGCCAAAGGCCAGGAAAGGGCTGCACGCCAGTAGCAGCGCGAACCCCTTGCACAGTACTGCCAGCAAGTAATGCATTAACCGCCGACTCGCTCCTGCTGAATGACCCACTTCCCATCCTGAAGAACAAGACCGATGGTCTTGTTCGAGGACGTGGACAGGTTCGCCGAACGATAGTGCTGACGGAGTTTGACGGTGGCGCGATCGCCGCTGACGCTCACGACCTTGACGTTTTCGAGTTCGACTTCGATGTTGCCGGGCTTGGTGAGACGCTGGCTGCGCTCTTCTTCCCAGGCTTTGCGGTTCAGGCCCTTGGGCGGTTCGAAATCGCGGCCGTAATGGGAAAGGTAGGTTTTCACGTCTTTTCTGGACCAGGCGCTGGCCCAGCTCTGGACGGCCTTGCTGATGGCCACGGCCTGGGGCTGCGCTTCATCCTTGGATTCGGGACGCTTGGCGGCGGGCTTCGGTTCTTCCTTCACCACGGGGGCGGCCGCAGCCGGCGGTGGGGTGACCGGCTTGCTGTTTTGGGCAACCATTACGGGTGGCGGGGTGGCAGGCCTGGCCTGGGCCGCGGGCACGACGGGCGGCGCGACGACAGCCGGTGCTGCCGGCCTGACAGTCTGCGGTGCGGCGGCAACTGCTGTGGCCGGCGCCGTCGGGCGTACCGTCTTGCCCGATACGCTCATCATCTCGCGGATCATGGCGAGCTTGTTCTGTGCCCCTTGGTTGGACGAGTCGAGGGACAGGGCCTTGTCGTAGGCCTGGCTGGCGAGGCGGGCGTAGATGTCGCCCAGATTCTCGTGGGCCGTGGCATAGCTCGGATGGGTGCGGATCGCCATTTCGAGGGCCGTGCGTGCCTTGTCGTACTGGCGTTGCTGGGCGTAGAGCACCGCAAGGTTGTTGTAGGGCTCGGGTAGTTCCGGGTAGTCCTCGGTCAGTTTCTGGAAAACCGTGATGGCGTCATTGTTCCGGTTGAGCTCAGACAAAACGACGCCCTTCAGAAATCGCACCTGCGCATCACGCGGCTTTGATGCCAGCATCTGGTCGGCCCGTTCGAGGGCCTGGGTGAATTGCCCCTGCTTGACCAGGGCTTGCAGATCCTGCAGAGGATCGGCCCGGACAACAGGGCTGCAGATCAGGCTTGCGAGGAGCAGGGAGGCGGCCAGGGCTCGTTTTGACATGTGATATGATTCGCCAGCGCACGCGGGCACGCAGGGTCTGTGATGAGAGGGTTGGTTACAAGCGAACCATTTTATCAAGAAGCTCCGTCGCCGACCATGAGCGCTCCCTGATTATCCGGGCCGGTGTTTTCGGTGGCGCCTGACATGCCCGTCATCGGGTGCTCCCAGTGACTATCCCTTCCTTCATTCGGCTTCATTGCGGTCTTTCTCATGTTGAAAATTCATAACTCCCTTTCGCGAAAAAAGGAGCAGTTCAGCCCTATCGAGCCTGGCAAGGTGCGTATGTACGTCTGCGGGATGACCGTCTACGATTATTGTCATCTCGGCCATGCACGGGTAATGGTGGTTTTCGACATGGTTGCACGCTGGCTGCGGGCCAGTGCCTACGATGTGACCTACGTTCGCAACATCACCGACATCGACGACAAGATCATCAAGCGGGCCCAGGAAAACGGCGAAAGCATCCGAACCCTGACGGATCGTTTTATTGCCGCCATGCATGAAGATGCCGATGCGCTCGGCGTGCTGCGCCCCGACCACGAGCCCCGCGCTACCGAGTTCGTGGAACCGATGCAGAAGTTGATCGGTAATCTGGTGCACAACGGCCTGGCCTATAAGGCCGGCAATGACGACATGTGTTATGCGGTGCGCAAGTTTGAAGGTTACGGCAAGCTTTCCGGCAAGTCGGTGGACGAACTGCGCGCCGGCGAACGGGTCGAGGTGGCGGGCGGCAAGCACGATCCGCTCGATTTCGTGCTGTGGAAGCATGCCCGGCCGGAAGAGCCCGACGAGGTCAAGTGGGCCTCTCCGTGGGGGCCTGGTCGTCCGGGCTGGCATATCGAGTGCTCGGCCATGAGTTCCGAGCTTCTCGGCAATCACTTCGATATTCACGGTGGCGGTGCCGACCTGCAGTTTCCCCACCACGAGAACGAGATCGCCCAGAGTGAGGGTGCGCACCAGTGTTCTTTCGTGAATTACTGGATGCACAACGGTTTTGTGCGGGTGGACGACGAGAAGATGTCGAAGAGCCTCGGCAACTTCTTCACCATTCGCGACGTGCTCAAGGAATATGCGCCGGAAGTGGTGCGTTTCTTCATCCTGCGCGCCCACTACCGCAGTCCGCTGAATTACTCCGACGCGCATCTTGTGGATGCCCGCAATGCCCTGTCGCGTCTGTACACAGCCTTGCGCAACGTGCCGTCGGTCGATTTGCCTGAGATTGACTGGTCTGCGCCGATGGCGGCCCGCTTCAAGCTGGCGCTCGACGATGACTTCAATACGGCAGAAGCCCTGGCTGTCCTCTTTGACTTGGCGAACGAAGTGAATCGCAGCCAGTCGGCAGAGTCCGCCGGTCAGTTGAAGGCGCTGGGCAAGGTGCTGGGTCTGCTTGAGCAGGAGCCGCAGGCTTTTCTGCAGGCAGGGACCGAAGGGGGTGAAGACGATAGTGCGGCGATCGAGGCAAGGATTGCGGCACGGATTGCGGCGAAGAAGGCGAAAAACTTTGTCGAGGCCGACCGCATCCGGGCTGAGCTGCTGGCGGACGGCATCGCGTTGGAGGATTCACCCCAGGGAACGATTTGGCGCCGGGCCTGATCTTCGGTGCTGTAAAAGAAAAGGGCGCCCATTGAGGCGCCCTTTTTACTGCGGGTGTGAGTGCGTTTAGTGCAGAACGCGCCCGTCGCGACTCAGTACGGTGAGATCCACGAAGCGCGAGCCGTTGTGATTGTTCGGTGAGTAGCCGACCTTGTAGCCGCCGAGGTCGAAGTTGCTGCTTTCCAGTGTATTGACCAGCTTTTCGCGGGTCAGATCCCTGCCGGTTTTCTTGAGGGCTTCGGCCATGAGCTTGGCGTTGATGAAGCCTTCGATCCCATAATAGCTGTAGTTGCTGTGCTTGGCAGAGGACTGCAGTGCCTTCTGGTATTCCTTCACGATGGGCACGGTGTCATTCCAGGGATAGGGCATGACCTGGGAAATGCCGATTCCGTGGGCTTCCTTGGCCCCCATTTCGGTTACCAGCAGATCGGCGCCAACGGGAGAGAGGGTCGAGAACTGGGGCATCTGGCCGGCCTTGCGCATCTGCTGGATGAAGGCGGCGGTCGGCTTGTAGAGAGTCACCATGATGACGGCCTGGGGGTTGGCCTTGGCAATCTGGATCACTGCGGGGCCGACCTCCAGGGAGTTGCGCTCCACCGAGCCGACGGCAACCGGCTTGAGTTTGTGGCGGGCGAGGGTGGCGACGACGCCGTCCAGGCCGGATTTGCCGAAGCCATCATTCTGATAGAACACCGCGATGTTGGTGACGCCGAGGCCGACCAGATGATTGACGATGGCTTCGGTTTCGTCGGCATAGCTGGCGCGAAGGTGGAACATGTAGCGATTCACCGGGCTGCGCAGGCTGCCGGCGCCGCTGATGGTACCGAGCAGGGGGACTTTGGCCTCGGCGAAGACCTTCATCGACTCGGTGGTCGGGGAAGATCCGTAAAAGGCCATCAGCGCGAACACCTTGTTGTCGTTGATGAGCTTGCGGGTATTTGCCACTGTCTTCTCGGTTTCGTAGCCATCGTCCAGGGTAAGCAGCTCGATCTTCTTGCCGCCGATGCCGCCCGCCGCATTGAGTTGTGTGAAGTAGGCCAGTGCGCCTTCCTTCATTTCCTTCCCGTAGGCGCCGTTGGGGCCGGAGACCGGGGCCGACATGCCAAGGGTGATGGTGTTGTCGCCGATGCCCGGGTCGGCGGCCTGGGACGCTCCTGGAGCCGCCAGTACAAGGCCGGCTCCGAGGGAGGCAATCAGGGTCTTGATTGTGCGGATGAGCATGGTTGTCGTTATTCTTTGGTGATTAAATTAAACCCGGTCGGAGTATAGGACAAAAGGAATGTGTTTCGGAAAAGACGCTGGCCGACGTTGAAACAACGTCGGCCAGCGGATATTTGTGTCGCAATGCAGCAAAATCAGTGCGTGCTCAGGTGCTGAAGAAGTCCTTCACCTTATCCATCCAGGATTTTGCCTTGGGGTTGTGACGCTCGGCATTGCTCGAGGCAATATCCCCGAATTCCCGCAGCAGTTCCTTCTGGCGTTCGGTGAGCTTGACCGGCGTTTCGACGATCACGTGCACCATCAGGTCACCCGGTGAGTGGCTGCGTACGTTGCGGATGCCCTTGCCGCGCAGGCGGAACACCTTGGCGCTTTGAGTTTCTGCCGGGATGCGGATGTTGGCTGCGCCATCAAGGGTCGGAATCTCGATTTCGCCACCCAGCGCCGCCGTGGTGAAACTGATCGGCATCTCGCAGTGGAGGTCGTCCCCGTCGCGCTGGAAGACCGGGTGCTGCTTGATGTGGATCTCCACGTAGAGATCGCCCGGCGGACCGCCGTTGACACCCGGTTCCCCGTGCCCGCTGTGACGCAGGCGCATGCCGTCGTCGATACCGGTGGGAATCTTCACTTCCAGGGTCTTCTGACGCTTTACCCGGCCGGCGCCGCCGCAGGACGTGCATGGCTCGGGAATGATGCGTCCGCTGCCGTGGCACTTCGGGCAGGTCTGCTGGATGGAGAAGAAGCCCTGCTGGATGCGTACCTGGCCCGCGCCGCCGCAGGTCGGGCAGGTTTTCGGCTGGGTGCCGGCTTTGGCGCCGCTGCCGTGGCAGGGCTCGCATTCTTCGAGGGCAGGGATGCGGATCGTCTTTTCGGCGCCACGCGCGGCTTCCTCGAGGGTGATCTCGAGGTTGTAGCGCAGGTCGGCACCGCGATAGACGTTGGAGCGTCCACGTCCGCCTCCGCCGCCACCGCCGAAGATGTCACCGAAGATGTCGCCAAAGGCATCGCCGAAGCCGTCGAAGCCCTGGCCACCACCGCCCCCTCCGCCGCCCATCGACTGGTCGACGCCGGCGTGGCCGTAGCGGTCGTAAGCGGCCCGCTTGTTGGCGTCGGTGAGGATTTCGTAGGCTTCCTTGGCCTCCTTGAACTTGTCTTCGGATTCCTTGTTGTCCGGATTGCGGTCCGGATGGTATTTCATGGCCAGCTTGCGGTAGGCCTTTTTCAGCTCGTCCTCTGACGCGTCGCGATTGACGCCGAGGATCTCGTATAAATCCCGTTTCGCCATGTTTGGGTGCTCTGGCTATCTTGTGTAAAGGCCGAGCCGCGCGGCGCACAAGGCGCCGGCATGGCTCGGCCGGATCTGTCGGGTCGGCTTTTCAGCCAGACAGGATTACTTCTTGTCCTTCACCTCGGTGAATTCGGCATCCACCACGTCCGGATCGTTGGCCTTGCCGCCGCCAGCGGAAGCGCCTGCACCCGCACCCGCTGCGCCGCCTGCTGCGCCTTCAGCCTGGGCCTGGGCATAGATGTGCTCGCCGAGCTTCTGGCTGACGGTGCCGAGGGCTTCGCTCTTGGCGTCGATGGCGGCCTTGTCGCCGGACTTGATGGCTTCTTCGGCTTCCTTGATGGCTTCTTCGATCTTGGCCTTGTCGTCACCGATCTTGTCGCCGTGCTCGGCCAGGGCTTTCTTCACGGAGTGCACCAGCGTGTCGAGCTGATTGCGCGCATCGACCAGTTCGTGAGCCTTCTTGTCTTCTTCTGCGTGCGCCTCGGCGTCGCGGACCATGGCCTGGATCTCTTCATCGGAGAGGCCGGAGTTGGCCTTGATGGTGATCTTGTTTTCCTTGCCGGTGGCCTTGTCCTTGGCGGATACGTGCAGGATGCCGTTGGCGTCGATGTCGAAGGTGACTTCGATCTGCGGCATGCCGCGCGGCGACGGCGGGATGTCGGACAGGTTGAACTGGCCGAGGCTCTTGTTGCCGGCAGCCATTTCGCGCTCGCCCTGCAGCACGTGGATGGTGACCGCGTTCTGGTTGTCATCGGCCGTCGAGAAAACCTGCGAAGCCTTGGTCGGGATCGTGGTGTTCTTCTGGATCAGCTTGGTCATCACGCCGCCCAGGGTTTCGATACCGAGGGACAGGGGGCTGACGTCGAGGAGCAGCACGTCCTTGACTTCGCCTTGCAGCACGCCGCCCTGGATGGAGGCGCCAACGGCCACGGCTTCGTCCGGGTTCACGTCACGGCGGGGATCCTTGCCGAAGAACTCCTTCACCTTCTCGATGACCTTCGGCATGCGGGTCTGACCGCCCACCAGGATCACGTCGTCGATGTCGGTGACCTTCAGGCCGGCGTCCTTGAGCGCGATGCGGCAGGGCTCGATGGTGCGGGCAACCAGTTCTTCGACCAGGGATTCGAACTTGGCGCGGGTGATCTTCAGCGCCAGGTGCTTCGGACCGCTGGCATCTGCAGTGATGTAGGGCAGGTTGATTTCGGTCTGCTGGCCGGAGGACAGCTCGATCTTGGCTTTTTCAGCGGCTTCCTTGAGGCGTTGCAGGGCCAGCACGTCACTCTTCAGATCGACGCCCTGTTCCTTTTTGAACTCGGTGACGATGTAGTCGATGATGCGCTGGTCGAAGTCTTCGCCGCCCAGGAAGGTGTCGCCGTTGGTGGCCAGCACTTCGAACTGGTGTTCGCCGTCGATGTCGGCGATTTCGATGATGGAGATGTCGAAGGTGCCGCCGCCGAGGTCATACACGGCGATCTTGGAGTCGCCGGGCTTCTTGTCCATGCCGAAGGCGAGGGCTGCAGCGGTCGGCTCGTTGATGATGCGCTTCACTTCGAGGCCGGCGATGCGACCGGCGTCCTTGGTGGCCTGGCGCTGGCTGTCGTTGAAGTAGGCCGGTACGGTGATGACCGCTTCGGTGACTTCTTCGCCGAGGTAGTCTTCGGCGGTCTTCTTCATCTTGCGCAGCACTTCGGCGGAAACCTGCGGCGGGGCCATCTTCTTGCCGCGTACTTCAACCCATGCGTCGCCGTTGTCGGCCTTGGCGATGGTGAAGGGCATCAGGTCGATGTCCTTCTGTACTTCCTTCTCTTCGAAGCGACGGCCGATCAGACGCTTGATGGCGTAGATGGTGTTGCGGGCGTTGGTGACGGCCTGACGCTTGGCCGGAGCGCCGCACAGGATTTCGCCATCTTCGGCGTAGGCCACGACGGACGGGGTGGTGCGTGCACCTTCAGAGTTTTCGATAACCTTCGGCTTGCCACCTTCCATCACGGAAACGCAGCTGTTGGTGGTGCCGAGGTCGATGCCGATGATCTTGCCCATGAGATTTCCTTTAGTTCGAATTCTGTTGGTCTGGCTGGCCGGTGTGTGCCCGGCCCGCTGGCTTGTTACGAATATGGGGTCGCTGTGGCGGCTTTCAAGCGGCCGGTTTGGCTTTTGAAACAACCACCAGCGCCGGGCGGATCACGCGTTCGTTGAGCAGGTAACCCTTCTGCAGCACGTTGATCACGGTATTCGGCTCGCCCTCGGCCTCGATGGCGCTGATGGCTTGATGCTTGTTCGGGTCGAACTTCTCGCCAACCGGGCTGACTTCGCTCACGTTGGCGCTCTGGAAGGCGGCGCTGAGTTGCTTGAGGGTCAGTTCGACGCCCTGTCTGAGGGTTTCAAGCGTGGCGTTGTCGGTGGCCAGTGCGGCTTCGAGACTGTCCTTGACCGGCAGCATGGCCTGGGCGAACTTGTCGGCGGCAAACTTGCTGGCCTTGGCGATATCGTCCTGGGCGCGGCGGCGGACGTTTTCCGTCTCGGCCTTGGCGCGCAGCCAGGCATCGTGATGCTCGGAGGCTTTCAGTTCGGCATCGCGGAGCAGTTCTGCCAGGCTGGGCAGCGTGTCAATGTGCGGCTCGGCGGCGGGGGATTCATCAGCGGCGGCAGCTGCGCCTGCAACGTTTTCCACAAGCTCCGGCGTGGCTTTGCCTTCGGGGCTCAGAGGGGTGTCTTGATCTTGCATGGGTAACGGCTCCTTTTTTGACTCGCTCTAACTGGGGGCACAGGATAAGATTTCAAGAGGGGATTCTCGTTACCGCCGGAAAAGCGGAGAACGGAGTGTAAAATCACAACGATCCGGGCTTGCCCCGGTCATCTTTACGGATTCTGCGGTGTCAAGCAGGTATGGAAAAAGCACCTGAGAAAATCGGCAAGTACAAGCTGATCCGTGAGGTCGGCCGCGGTGCCACGGCCACGGTTTATCTTGCCGAACATCCGCAGTATCCCGACCCGGTCGCCCTCAAGCTGATTCGTTTCGACGACAAGTCGAAGGACGAGGCCAAGTGGAACCGGCGCCTGATGAAGCTCCTGCGGGCCGAAATGGACGTCTCCCGGCGTCTGGATCACCCCAATATCATCAAGATTTTCGACGCGACGGTAGAGAAGGATTATGCCTTCATCGTCATGGAGTACTTTCCGGGGACGACCCTGGAGCACTACTGTACCTTTCAGAACCTGCTGCCGCTGCACCGCACGATCGGCATGATCTTCAAGTGCAGCATGGCGCTCGACTACGCCTACCGTCAGGGGATCGTGCACCGGGACATCAAGCCGGCCAACATTCTGGTGGATGAGCACGACAACGTGAAGATCACCGATTTTGGCCTGGCGCTCAACATCAGCAAGAAGAGTGCGTCGGATTCGACCTTCATCATGGGGGTCGGCTCACCGGCCTACATGAGCCCCGAGCAGATCAAGGGTTATCCGCTCAACCAGAAAACCGACCTGTTCTCGCTGGGCGTGGTTCTGTTTCACATGCTGACCGGGCGTTTGCCCTTTCGCGCCAAGAATCCGGCCCAACTGATCTACAAGATCCTCAATACCGAGCCGCCCCTGGTTTCGCAGATCAATACGGAGCTGCCCGAGCAACTGGATACGGTGATCCGCAAATCGCTGGAGAAGGATCTCTACTCCCGCTACAAGAACGGCGCCGATTTTGCCAAGGATCTGTCCGCCGTCCGCTACAAGATTCTCGACGACGCGACCATCCCGGCCGACAACACGCGCTTTTCCATCCTGCGCAAGATGCCCTTTTTCGTGGAGTTCGAGGACGTCGAGATCTGGGAGATTCTGCGCATCTCCCGCTGGCGGAAGGTGGATTCGAACACGCTGTTGATGCGCGAAGGCGATTCAGACCAGCGTTTCGGGATCATCATCGACGGGCGCGTCGAGATATCGGTGGATGGGCACCGGGTGAGTGAACTGTCCTACGGCGAGGTTTTTGGCGAACTGGCCTTCCTTGATCAGCAGGACCACAGGCACATGCATACCGCGGTCACGACCACGTCCACGATCTACCTCGAACTGAACCCGGCTTCTCTGTCCCTGGCGACGGATGAATGCCAGGAGGCCTTCCGCTCCCGCCTGGTGACGGTCGTGGCCCGCCGGCTCGGTCAGGCCTATCGGGAGCTGGCCAAGGAAGGCCCGCCCGCCGAGCGGATCACGGCGAGCGGGTTTGGGATGGAACTCCAGCTGATCGAAAATTGAGTGGGCTAGCCCTTCAACTTGCCTGACGGGCCAGTTGGGCGAGGGTCCAGCGCCGGATATCCTCGGCATTCATTGCCCCTGACTGGCGTGCTATTTCGCGGCCGCGGTGCATCAGCACCAGCGTAGGAATGCTGCGGATGGCGAAGCGTGCGCCGAGCTCCTGTTCCTCTTCTGTATTCACCTTTCCCAGCCGAACCTGTGGTTCCAGCATTCCGGCTGCAGCTGTGAAGGCGGGCGCCATGCTGCGGCAGGGGCCACACCAGGGTGCCCAGAAATCAACCAGCAAAGGAACGTCGCCCTGCGTGGCATGGACGGCAAGGTTGGCATCGGTGAGATGGAGCGGGGTTTTTTCAAACAGCGGCTGCTTGCAGCGTCCGCAGCGCCCGCCATCGTCGAGTTTTGATTCCGGTACCCGGTTGACCGCATTGCAGTGGGGGCAGGGGACAAGCAGCGATTCGCTCATGGTGATCCTCGGTAGCGCGTTGTGGTCTCCACGACTATGTGGGGCAGTGTGGCCGGCTTTCAAGTCGCTCCCTTTTTCCGGCAGTTTGCCCCCCGCTTTCAGGTGAATGATGCAGCTCGCTGCACGAATCTAAAGTTCTATCGAAATTGGCCGAAATCCCCCCTGCAGCCGCGATGTTTTCGTGGAGTGGATAGGAGGTGGCCTGTGAGCCGAGGCAGCACGTATGGAATCAGTAGGGTCGACAACGAGACCAGTCGGACGCACGGCTGGCTTGTGACCATTCAGCGCCGCGGCGTGATTTACCGCAAGCACTTCAGCGACGGCGTGTTTGGTGGCAAGCCGCGCTCGTTTGCCGCAGCGAAGGGGTACCGGGACGAAATCATCGCCTCTCACCCTCCGTTGTCGATGCAGGAATATTCCAACATCGTTAAAAAGAACAACCGCTCGGGTGTGGTTGGTGTGTGTCGCTACTGCGCCTCGGAAACCCGCGACTTGCCGGAAGAAAAGCAGCGCTGGTTCTGGGTGGCATCGTGGCCGCTTCCCGATGGGCGGCGCAAGAGGGTGAAGTTTTCGGTGAAGAAGTACGGCGAAGACGGGGCTTTTCAGATGGCCATGGATGCCCGTTCGACAGCGCTCGGCAAGCTGGTGGGGGCGTTCGACCCAGGGGCCGTGCGCCGCAAGACGATCCGCCGCCGCATTGCAGCGGCGGTCGTCCCCAGCTAGGGGCAATATGTCTGCCGGGTCAGTCCTTGTCGCTCAGGGCAAGGCTGACCATCCAGGTCAATAGGCTGTAGAGCAGCGCGCCCCAGAATGCCGTCCAGAAATCCGGCACGACGAAGCCCCGCACCAGACCGGACACTGACCAGAACATCAGGGCATTGATTACCAGTGTAAACAAGCCCAGGGTCAGGATGGTGATCGGCAGCGTGATCAGGATCAGCAGCGGCCGGATGATGGCATTGACGAAGCCCAGCAGCACTGCGCTGATCAGCGCGGCCGTGTAGCTCTCTACCTGGATGCTCGACAGCAGTTCCGGGATCAGCATCAATGCGACCGCATTGAGTATCCAGCGCAGAATCAGTTTCATGTCCGCTTTCCTTTTCTGATGGTGATCAGGCGCTTGCGCCAATCTCGCGAGCCCGTGCAGCTTGTTTGGCGAGGGCGGCAGCATCCGGTCCGGCTTCGGTCAGCCAGTGGCCCATATGACGGACAGAGAGCCCCTTGAGGGCTTCGATCCAGTCCTGCCGCTCGTTGAGGCAGGGGATATAGCTGAAGCGCTTGCCACCTTCGTGCAGGAAGGCTTCCCGGCATTCCATGTTGATTTCTTCCAGCGTTTCGAGGCAGTCGGAGACGAAGCCCGGGCACATCACGTCCACCGAGCCGATGCCGTTGCGCGCCAGATCTTCCAGCGTCGGCTGGGTGTAGGGCTTGAGCCATTCGGCCTTGCCGAAACGGGACTGGAAGCTGACGATCAGCCGGTCGGCGGGTAGTTTGAGTTCCTCGCCGAGCAGGCGGGCGGTCTTGTAGCACTCGCAGTGGTAGGGGTCGCCGAGGTCGAGGGAGCGTCGCGGGATGCCGTGGAAGCTCAGCACCAGACGGTCGGCCTGGCCTTCGCGCTGCCAGTGCTCGCGTACCGACGCTGCCAGGGCCTTGATGTAGCCCGGGTCGTCGCCAAAACTGCGTATGAAGCGAATTTCCGGCAGATTCCGCCAGTGACGCAGGCTGTTGGCCACTTCGTCCATGACAGTGGCGGTGGTGCTGGCGGCGAACTGTGGGTAGAGCGGGATGACCAGAATCCGTGTGCATCCGGCTGCGCGCATTTCGTCGAGGCGACTGCGGATTGAAGGCTGACCGTAGCGCATGGCCCAGCTCACCATCAGCTCCCTTTCGCCGGTGGCCACAAAAAAGCCGGCCAGCAGCTTGGCCTGCTTTTCGGTATGAGCCTTGAGGGGAGAGCCTTCGTCGGTCCACACGCTGGCGTACTTGGCGGCCGACTTGGCCGGGCGGGTGCGCAGGATGATGCCGTTGAGAATCAGCCACCAGATCGGACGGGGAATTTCCACCACTCGCGGGTCGGACAGGAATTCCTTCAGGTAGGGGCGAAGCGCGGCGGCGGTCGGTGCTGCTGGCGTGCCGAGGTTAACCACCAGAACGCCGGTGCGGGGCTTGGTGCCATGGAGGTACGCTGGCTCTTGCCAGAATCGGGGCATGCGGGGCTTTCTAGTTCTGGCCCGAAAGGGCACTGGTGAGTAGGCGGGCGGTGACGTCCACGATGGGGATGACCCGTTCGTAGGCCATCCGGGTGGGGCCGATGACGCCGACCGAGCCGACGAGCTGGCCGTCCACTTCGTAGGGGGCGGTGATCACACTACAGTCGTCCAGTGGGCTGAGACCGCTTTCGCCGCCGATGAAGATCTGTACGCCCTGGGCCCGGTTGGAGATATCGAGCAACTGCATCAGGCCGGTTTTCTGCTCGAAGAGCTTGAAAAGCTCGCGCAGGCGCGCCATGTTGGACGACAGGTCTTCCGCATCGAGGAGGTTGGTTTTGCCGGAGATGACGTAGGTGCTCTGGGTTTCCTCCAGCGCCTCGCTGCCGGCTTCGACGGCTGCACTCATCAGCTCGGTCATGTCGGAGCGGAGCTGCTTGAGTTCGTTCTGGATGCGCGAGCGGATTTCCGTGAAGGCCAGCCCCGCAAAGTGTTGGTTGAGGTAGTTGGTGGCGGTGACGAGTTCGGAGTGGCTGTAGCCGCGCTTGGTGAACAGGATGCGGTTCTGCACGTCGCCGGCGGTGGTGACGAGGATCAGCAGTACCCGCGTCTCCGACAGGCTGACGAACTCGATCTGGCGGATCTTGATGGCGTCCTGCTTGGGCGAAATCACTACGCCGGCAAAGTGGGTGAGGCCGGAAAGCAGTTGCGAGGCGGCACTGATGACGCGCTGTGGTTCGCCGGGCTGGATGTGGCCCTTGATCTCCTGCAACTGGCCAACGCCGATGGGCTGGACGGTGAGCAGGCTGTCCACAAAAAAGCGGTAGCCCCGCGCGGTGGGAACCCGTCCGGCAGACGTGTGGGGACTGGTGATGAAACCGAGCTCTTCGAGGTCCGACATGACGTTGCGCACGGTGGCCGGCGACAGCTTGAGGCCCGAGTGGCGGGAGAGCGCGCGCGACCCCACCGGCTGGCCGTCGGCGATGTAGTGCTCCACCAGGGTCTTGAGGAGAATTTGCGAGCGTTGGTCGAGGGCGGTCATGGTTGGGATTTCTGTGGCACGCAAGGATTCTAAGGAAGCACGGCGGTCATGAGAAGCGGAAAGCGGCGTGAGCCGGTGCGAATTGCCGAGTGGCGCTGCGTCGCGTAATCAGAATGTGGTTTAATCGTTCCATGACCTGCGAGTTCAAGACAATCGCGCTGATCGGCAAGTATCAGAGCCCCGAAGTGGCTGAAGCAGTGCTTCAGCTGGCCAACTATTTGCGAGGCCAGAGCCTCAATGTACTGATCGAGCAGGGTACAGCAAGTTCCACCGGCCTGACGTCGGGCTTCACGGTGGCCAGCTATGAGGACATCGGTGCCAAGGCTGACCTGGCGATCGTGCTGGGTGGCGACGGTACCCTCCTAAACAGCGCTTGCCGACTGGCCGAATACGAGGTGCCCCTGGTGGGTGTGAATCAGGGCCGCCTGGGTTTTCTGACTGACATTTCCCGTGATGTGGCCCTCGAGAAGATCGGTGAGATTCTTGATGGGCGTTATACGGCAGAGAGCCGCGTGCTGCTCGACGCCGAGGTGTTGCGCAATGGCCGGCGGGTGTTTCATACCGTGGCGCTCAACGATGTGGTGGTGAACAAGGGTGACTTGGGGCGCATGATCGAGTTCGACCTGCGCATCGATGGGGAATTCGTCTATACCCAGCGCTCCGACGGCATGATCATCTCCACGCCGACTGGTTCGACCGCCTACGCCCTGTCGGCCAACGGCCCGATCCTGCACCCCGACGTGGATGGCATCGCGCTCGTGCCGATGTGCCCGCACACGCTGACCGCGCGTCCGATCACCCTGCCGGATCGCTGCAAGATCGAGATCGTGCTCCTGCCGCCGCATGATTCGCGGGTGCATTTCGATGGTCAGACCCGTTACGACACCCGCGCCGGCGATACCGTGCAGATCACCCGCTCTCCGCACCGGGTCCGGTTGCTTCATCCGGTGGGTTACAGCTACTTCGCCATGCTGCGCGAGAAGCTTCACTGGAGCTCCACCCCCCGTCATACCTGACACCTTCGATTCACCTTCCTGTTTCTCCCCATGCTGCGTCATCTCTCCATCCGCGATTTCGTTATCGTCGATCAGCTCGAGCTGGATTTTCGTGCGGGTTTCGGCACCCTTACCGGTGAAACCGGTGCTGGCAAGTCGATCCTGCTCGATGCCCTGAGTCTCGCCCTGGGAGGCAAGGCCGAAGCCGGCGTGGTGCGCACCGGGCAGGCGCGGGCGGAGATCGTCGCCGAGTTCGACCTGCCGCCCGACGGCGTGCTGCGGGCCTGGCTCGACGAGCAGGATCTGAACCACGGAGAAGGCGCGGTGCTGCTGCGCCGGGTGATTGAAAGCGGCGGACGCTCCAAGGCCTGGCTCAACGGCACGCCGGTGGTGCTGGCGCAGATGCGTGCCGCCGGTGACCTGCTGGCCGACATTCACGGTCAGCATGCCCACCACGCCCTGCTGCGCACCGATGCCCAGCTCGGCCTGGTGGATGCCCACGGTGGCTTGACGGCGCAGGCTGCACAGGTCTTCGGGCTGTATCGCGCCTGGTCGGTCTTGCGCCGGGCCCGCGAAGCGGCGGAGGAAGGTGCTTCATCCACTGAGCGCGAGCGCGAACTCCTTGCTTGGCAAGTCAGTGAATTGCGTGAGCTGGCCTTTGATGCCGATGAATGGCTTGGCCTGAACCAGGAGCAAACGCGTCTGGCCCATGCCGCAAGCTTGCTCGAAGGGGCGGCCGAGGTGCTTGATGGTTTGTCGGATGGCGAGTATGCGGTGGTGTCGCACCTCGAGCGACTGCTGGCGCGGGTGGCCGACATGGCCCAGCACGACGGGCAGCTCACTGATGTGCAGGAGCTGCTCAGCGGCGCCAGCATCCAGCTCGACGAGGCGCTGCACGCCATGCGCCGTTACCGCGACCGGCTTGATCTCGACCCGGCGCGCCTGGCTGAAATCGATCAGCGGATGCAGGTCATCACGGCGATGGCTCGCAAGTATCGGGTTCCGCCGCAAGGTTTGCCCGATGTGCTGGTGGATAGCGCATCGCGCCTGGAGCGTCTCACCCGTCAGTCCGACCCCGAGGCCTTGGCGCGGGAGGAGGCTGCGGCGCGGGATGTCTTCATGCAGGCGGCCAGCCTGCTTTCCGTGGAACGCCAGAGGGTGGCTGGTGCGCTTTCCGTGGCCGTGACCGAGGCAATGCAGTCTCTGGCGATGGGAGGTAGTCGCTTCGACATTTCCCTGCGCCCGGCCGAGGAAGGTTGTGCGAGTGGTCTCGAAACTGTCGAGTTTCTTGTTACCGCCAATGCCAGCCAGCCCCTGCGCCCGCTGGCGAAAGTCGCTTCGGGGGGCGAATTGTCACGGATTGGCCTGGCGATCCAGGTCATCACCAGTCGCAATGCAGCCACGCCGACGTTGATTTTCGATGAGGTGGATGTCGGCATCGGCGGTCGGGTGGCCGAAATCGTCGGGCGTCTGCTCAAGCAGCTGGGAGCTGACCGGCAGGTGCTGTGCGTCACCCACCTGCCGCAGGTTGCAGCCCAAGCGGACTGGCAATGGACAATTTCCAAGGAAACACGGGACGGCCAGACCTTGTCTCGCGTGCAGCAGATGGATGAGGGCGAGCGCGTCGAGGAGATCGCGCGGATGCTCGGCGGGGTGAACATCACCGAGACCACTCGCAGTCACGCCGCTGAAATGCTCGGGTTGCAGCCCTGAACTGCTGTTAGCGGCGTGCCGGCAGCGGCGCCCAGGTGGGGCGTTCGCCGCGTTCCGAGTCCACTACCACGACATAGCGGCCCGGCGATGGGGTTGGGGTCCGGTCGGGGCGCAGCACCCACAGGCGGGCGCCGCCGGCCACGGCACGTTCGTAGTCTTCGTCCAGCACGCCGTGGCGGTCGAGGAAGTCGTTCAGCTTTTCCGGTATGCGAATGCAGCCTTCAGACTGGGCGGTGCCGAGCCGTGGTGCTCCGTGGTCGGGGTCGGTAGCATGCATCTGCAGGCGCAGTATGCCCATCGCCCCGTCGCCCCAGCCTCGCGGAGCCTGTACCCAACCCAGATCATAGATGCGCATACCCTTGCTGCCGTAGCCGCGGAAACCGAGCTTGTTCTTGGTGCCCTCGGCGCGGAAGTCAGGGTTGACCAGGCTGTGCGCGAACACCCCCAGCGGGGTCGTGAAATGCTCGAAGCGGCCCGGCAGACCGGTGGACACCGGCGTCGCGCCGACGAAATTCCAGCCTTGCCCGGCAGATCCCCAATACAGAAGTGTCGCCTGTACGCGGGGGCTGCGGTCCACCAGCAGGACAAACTGGGGCGTGGTGATCTCCACGCCGGCAACGATGAGTTCCTGCCGGAGGCGTGCCGCATAGACTGCGCGTTCATTTTCAGGCGGATCCAGTCGTGGTGCCACGTCCCGCTGAAATTCCGCTGCCAGGGGAGGCGGGCCGTCGGCATGGGCGAGCATCGCTGCACACATGAGCGTCATCAGCACTAACGGTTGCCGTACGTGGCAAGGATAAGGTGATTTGACGCTTGGGACGTTCCGCATGGGGTCTTGTTCAGACCGGCCGAAAGAACATAAAAACAACAATATACGCTGCATTTTTTGCAAGCCTTGTATCAGATCGATGTCCCGAACAGGGCGCCGACTCCGGCGGTAATCACCATGGCCAGCGCGCCCCAGAAGGTGACCCTTGTCGCGCCGATCAGCGGGCTGGCCCCGCCGGCCTGGGCCGCAACGGCACCCAGCAGAGCCAGAAAACCCAGGGATGTGCCGGCAACCCACGGAATCAGGGCTTGTCCGGGCGTCAGCGTCGTGACACCCAGGGGCAGGGCGGCTCCCACTGCAAAACTGGCCGCCGAAGCCAGTGCCGCCTGTACCGGTCGTGCGCTGAGCGCTGCGGAGATGCCCAGTTCGTCGCGGGCATGGGCGCCAAGCGCATCGTGCTGCATGAGCTGCTCGGCCACCTGCGCGGCGAGTTTGTACTCCAGCCCGCGACCGACGTAGATTGCCGTCAGTTCGCGCAATTCTGCGGCAGGGGATGTTTCAAGCTCGATGCGCTCGCGGCTGAGGTCGGCCTTTTCGGTATCGGCCTGGGAATGGACCGATACATATTCGCCGGCCGCCATCGACATGGCCCCGGCCACCATTCCGGCAACGCCCGTTAACAGAATGCTGCTGTGGCTTGAGCTGGCAGCGGCCACGCCAACCACCAGGCTGGCGGTGGACACGATGCCGTCGTTGGCACCCAGAACGGCTGCGCGCAGCCAGCCGATACGGTCGGTACGGTGGCGTTCCTTGTGGCGCTGGAGTGACGTCATGGCGGCAGGCCGGAGCGGGGAAGTGGGCAATCCCTGCAGCTTAGGGCAAATGGGTGATTCCCGGCAGTATCGCCAGCCCGCTTGGTACGCTGGCGCACAGACCGGGGATCCGCGGGTTGCGATGATTGACTATGCGGGGTCGTTCTCCGGCCCGAATGGCGTGCATGGCTCGAGGCCCGCTCCGGCAAACCCATTGTTTTCCGTCAATGGGGGGCTGGCCTGAAACCCTTGTGCGCGGCGTCCGGCCCCTAGGTGGGGCAAAAATAAACCCGCATCCTTTAGCGGGTGCGGCCGTATGCTGAAAGCAATGCGCGAAAACGACACTCCATGAAACCCCCGGCCCTGGTGATTACCTGCGAGCACGGCGGCAACCTGATTCCGGCAGCGTATGCCGAGCTGTTCGAGGATTTGCAGGCCTTGCTGGAAACGCATCGCGGCTACGATCCGGGCGCACTCGCCATGGCTGAGATGTTGGCGACAGCCTTTGACGCGCCGCTGCTGTCGTCAACGGTGAGCCGTCTGCTCGTGGATCTGAACCGTTCGGTCGGCAATCAGAGTCTCCACGGCGCTGCTGTCCGCACATTGTCCGCTGCAACGCGGCAGGACATCTTGAGCCGCCATTACCTGCCCTATCGGGCCCAGGCCGAAGCTCTGGTCCGACAGGCTGTTGCTGAATATGGCGCGGTGATCCACCTGTCGTCGCACAGCTTTACACCTGAGCTGGATGGTCAGCTGCGACGGGCCGATGTCGGCCTGCTCTATGACCCGCGACGCTCCGGCGAGGTGGACCTGTGCGCGCGCTGGAAGGCCTCGCTGCAGGCCTGTACTCCCGGTCTCGTGGTGCGTCGCAATTATCCCTATGCGGGCAAGGGCGACGGCCTGACCCGCTGGTTTCGCCGGCATCTGCCGCCGGATGCCTATGTGGGCATCGAACTGGAAATCAACCAGAAACATGTTTTCGAGGGCGGCCGCCCCTGGGCCGCCCTGCGCAAAGTGATCGTCGAATCGCTGCGCCAGGCCCTTGCCCCTCCCGGAAGGGGGACTCCCGTCTGACCAATGCCTGACAACAACCCACCGTCAGCGCCTGCCCGGCGCAGCCTGACGATCAGCACAGGAGAGCCCCACCATGAAGATCCGCATAGGCTATGAACTGGTCTACGACTGCCCCCAGCCGACCCCGATGATCCTGACCCTCAGCGTGCACTACACACGGGTCTCCGACATGATCATCCCCGATCACATGATCGCCAACCCGCCGGTGCCGGTGACCGCCTATCGGGACAGTTTCGGCAACTGGTGCAGTCGCATCATCGCCCCCAAGGGCCTGCTCACGCTGTCGAACAGTGCGCTGATACGGGATTCCGGCCTGCCCGACATCGTCGTTCCCGGTGCCCGGCAGACCCCGGTGACGGAACTGCCCGACGAGACCCTGATGTTTCTGCTCGGCAGCCGCTACTGCGAGACCGACCGCCTGTCGGACGCGGCGTGGAAGCTGTTCGGCCAGTCGCCCCCCGGCTGGCCGCGGGTCCAGGCGATTTGCGACTACGTGCATCGGCACATCACCTTCGGCTACGAGCATGCCCGCCACACCAAGACGGCCTTCGAGGCTTTCCACGAGAAGGCCGGCGTATGTCGTGATTACGCTCACCTGGCCATCGCCTTTTGTCGCTGCATGAATATTCCGGCGCGCTACTGTACAGGCTATCTGGGTGATATCGGTATGCCGCCACCCTATGGTCCGATGGATTTTGCCGGCTGGTTCGAGGCTTACCTGGATGGTACCTGGTACACCTTCGATGCCCGCAACAACATGCCGCGGATAGGCCGCGTGCTGCTCGCCCGCGGGCGCGATGCTGCTGATGTGGCGATCAGCAATACCTTCGGCCCGAACACCCTGAAGAGTTTCAAGGTGGTCACCGACGAGGTCGTCGAAGAGGGCTGAGCCATCGGATGCGGTGCTTCGGGATGTCGGGCGGTGGCTTACCGGCGACTGGAGTTCAGGTAAAATACGGCAGCGTATGTTTTTTCAAGTATCTGAACTCACTGGTTTTGTCATTTCCCCGCCGACGCTGTAAATAGCCTCGGCGGGGGCCGCTGTCTCGCGGATGTCGGCATCTTTGAGATCAGTCTCGTCAATTTATTCCGGATTGCTTCCATGGCGCTCGACCCCCAAGCCAAGGCCCTGCTCGACATGGTTTATCGCGTAGGTGCTCCCCGCTTCCACGAACAGGACGTGCATCAGGCACGTCACTCGTTTGAAAAGCTCCAGTTTGCCCTGCGCCCCGAAGCGCCGGCGGTGGCATCGGTGACCGATGTACCGATTCCACGCGCCCATGTGCGGGATGGCGTGATCATGGCGCGCCTGTATCGCCCGCTCGTGGCGAAGCCTGACGCCGTCCTGCCGCTGGTTTTCTACTTTCACGGTGGCGGCTGGTGTGTCGGCAACATCCCCAGTTACGACGTGCTGTGTCGTGAGCTGGCCAATCACAGCGGCTGTGCGGTGCTGTCGGTGGACTATTGTCTGGCACCGGAGCATCCCTTTCCGGGCGCGGTGGATGATGCACTACAGGCGGTGACCTGGTCTCTCGCCAATGCGGTTTTGCTCGGCATTGATGCCGCCCGTTTTGCCTTTGCTGGTGACAGTGCCGGCGGCACCCTCAGCACGGTGACGGCCCTGCAACTGCGCAATAGCGGCGGCCCGCAGGCGGCCCTGCAGATGCTGATCTATCCCTGTACCGACATCCTCAGTCAGCGCCCATCACGCCGCACTTACGCCAACGGCTATTTCCTCGATACGGAAAGTCTGGCCTGGTTCTTCGAAAAATATCTGCCCGACACGGCAGACTGGACCGACTGGCGTGCCTCGCCAATCCTGGCCAAACGTTTCGATGGGCTGCCGCCGGCGACATTCATCATTGCCGGTTGCGATCCGCTCTCCGACGACTGCCGGGCCTACGCCGAAGTCCTGCGCGAAGCGGGCGTGGCAGTGACCGTCCATGAGTTTGAAGGCATGGTGCATGGCTTCTTCACCCTCGGAAAATTCTTCCGTCAGGCTGCAGAGGCGGTGGAACTGACCGGGAAGGCTCTGGGCACCGCGCTGGCACCCTGAGAAAAGGCTGCGTTGACGCGGTCTAGATGCAGACGAAACTGATGACCTGCGGACTGTTGGAGCAGCTGCGGCCGAGGGAGAAATGGCCGCGGCCGCGCAGGACGACTTCTTCGCGGGACAGCAGGAACTCCCGTTCTCCGTCGATCTGAACGAAGGTGCCGTTGCTGCTGCGGTCGATCAATACAAACTTGTCGCCTCGCAATTCGACTTCTGCATGGCGGCGGGAGGACTGGGTGTCGGCAATCACCATGTCGGCTGCCGGATCGCGCCCGATCCGCGCACTGGGCTTGCTGGAGTTCAGGACCAGCGCATTGGCATCCAGATAGAGGTGCAGTTCCGGCTCCGTTTCGAGCAGGAAATGATCGCTCTGGACGATGGTCAGCTCACCGACGGCCTCGCACATCAGCTCACACAGTTCTACCGGCCGCGTTACGCCGCGGATAACCCGCGGTGGCAGTGTATGCAGCACTGAGCGCCATTCCGGGCCGAGGCGCCGGGCGGTTTCCGCCGAGGTGATGGCCTTGCCGGGTGAGGCGAGTTCGGCCAGACGAGCGGCAAAATTGACGGTGTCGCCGAAGACATCGGTTCCACTGGCGACGACCGCACCGAAATGGAAACCGATGCGCACTGCCAGACGCTGGTCTGGCGTGGCAGGCAGTTCCTTGAGCGCCTGGTGGATGGCCAGGGTTGCATCGGCAGCGCTGTCTGCATCGCGGAAGACCGCCATGAGCCCGTCACCGGTGTGCTTGACGACTCGTCCACGCTTGGTTTCGACGGCGATGCGCATCTCGCGGATGCTGCGGTCTACAAGCTCGAAGGCGGGGGAGTCACCCACGCGCTGATACAACTGCGTGCTGCCGACCAGGTCGGCAAACAGTACAGCGCATTCTTGAGCGGGAGGAGTGGGTTCCGACATCTGGATGTGGATAGCTTCAGCAGGGTGATTTTAGCGGAGTTCGTGACATTTTCCGCAGGTTTGAAGGTAACAAATTTCCCTCCTCCTGTCTTGCCGCCTGTCGGCTTGTTGGTCTGGATGGGTGGCCTGCGCAACTTACTGGTTTTTCCTTGATCTAAACAGAAGCATGACCTGCGGGTCAGTGGGATAATGCCGCGCTTGGCCGCAAGGCGGCCCATTGCCCGTATTGGCATTTCACGTCTGTCTGGAAGGGGTTTCATGAAACGAGTTGATGATTTCCGTCTGCACTTCGGCAAGCAGGAGCTGGTGCCCATCGTTATCGGCGGTATGGGGGTGGATATCTCCACTGCGGATCTGGCACTTGAGGCTGCACGGCTGGGCGGTATCGGTCACATCTCGGATGCCATGGTCAAGACGGTCGCTGATCGTCGCTTCAACACCAAGTTCGTCAAGGACAAGCTCAAGCTGTACAAGTACAACGTTGCCAATACCGATAAATCGGTGGTGCAGTTCGACCTGGGCCAGTTGGCCGAAGCAACCAAGCTGCATGTGGGGCGCACCATGGAGGCGAAGCGTGGCTCCGGCCTGATCTTCGTGAACTGCATGGAAAAGCTGACCATGAATGCCCCGAAGGAAACCCTTCGCGTGCGTCTGTCGGCTGCGCTTGATGCAGGGATTGATGGCATCACGCTGGCTGCCGGCCTGCATCTGGGATCGTTCGCCTTGATGGAAGATCATCCACGCTTCCGTGACGTCAAACTTGGCATCATCGTCTCGTCCCTGCGGGCGCTGCAACTGTTCCTGCGCAAGAGCGCCAGAACCAACCGCCTTCCGGATTACGTAGTGGTCGAAGGTCCGCTGGCGGGGGGGCACCTGGGCTTTGGCATGGATTGGGCAAAGTTCGATCTGGCCACCATTGTGGGTGAAATCAGCACCTGGCTGGCGGCCGAGAAGCTGGACATTCCACTGATCCCGGCCGGCGGCATCTTCACCGGCAGTGACGCCGTGGCCTTTCTGGAGAATGGTGCCGCGGCGGTGCAGGTGGCAACGCGCTTTACCGTGGCAAAGGAATGCGGTCTGCCGGCGGACGTACAGCAACATTATTTCAAGGCCAGCGAAGAAGAGATCGTGGTGAACCAGATATCTCCGACGGGCTATCCGATGCGCATGCTGACGGGCAGTCCGGCGATCGGCTCGGGAATTCGTCCGAACTGTGAAGCCTACGGCTATCTGCTCGACAGCAACGGCAGCTGTTCCTACATTGATGCATACAACCGGCAGGTTGCCCTGCATCCGGGTGTCAAGAAGATTTCGGTCATGGAGAAGACCTGCATGTGTACGCACATGCGCAATTTTGACTTGTGGACCTGCGGGCATTACACCTATCGCCTCAAGGATACATCCCGCAAGGGCGAGGACGGCAATTACGAAATTCTCACCGCCGAGCACATCTTCCAAGATTACCAGTACAGCGTTGATAACAAGATCGCACTGCCAGTCTGACTGGTTGGGGTAAATAAAAAAACCGGCGTTGGCCGGTTTTTTATTGCCTAAAAGAAACGGGTAAGGGCATCTGACGGCATGTTCATGCCAGTGCTCTTGGCGCGCTTCAGTAGTTCCCAGTAGTAGCGGTAGGAGGCCCGGTCATGGAGCTTGCCGGCATGCTGGATTGGTCCCCAGCCCTTGTCCTGGGCGGCGATGAGAATGTTCGCCGCCTCTTCGACCTCCGAAAAATCCGGGCGCATGGCTTCGATGATCGGCACGATCTGGTTCGGGTGGATGCTCCACATGCGCAGGTAGCCGAATTCCTTGCGTGCCCGTTCGGCGTCGAGACGGATGTAGTCGATGTCTTTCAGTTCGGTGGTGACGTTGTGGGATGGCACCACGCCGTTCGCCAGTGCTGCAGCCGCAATGTCACATTTGGCGCGGGCTACCAGCGGGTGGTCGAACTGGCCGGGGCTGCGCATGGCCGAGCCGGGGATCGCGCCATGATGGCCACTCACGAAATCCATCAGCCCGAAATCCAGGGATTCGACTCGGTCCAGTGCCGCGATTTCCCACGCGTCGCGGAGCGCACCGTGGGTTTCGATCAGGACGTGGACGGGGATTTCCCGTTCGATTCCGTAGCGCTCTTCCGCATTGCGGATGTGTTCGATCTGGCGGGTGGCGTCGGCCACGCTGCGCGGCTTGGGAATGGTCAGAAAGGCCAGCCGGCTGCCGGCCTGGCTGACCAGGATGTCCACGTCGGCTTCCCAGTGGGGGTGGGTGATGTCGTGGATACGTGCCCCGACCCGTCCGAAGCGGTTGTCATCGGACATCACAATGCTGGCCGCCATCGCCGCATGTTCCGCTTCGGCGCCGGCGTGGGCGCCATCTTCGCAGTCGCAGGTGATGTCGAAAACCGGCCCCAGTTCATGCTGCACGGCGAGGGCCTTGCGCATCAGCTTTTCGCTGCCGGCGTAATGGTCGACGGCGGGCAGGATGGGGAAGGGCTTTTCGCCCTGGAAGAGTACTTGATCGGGATGGGGCAGGTCGGGCATGGCAGGTGCTCTTGGTTGATTCCGGCGGGCAGAGAATAACAAAAAACGCGGGGACGTTTCCGTCCCCGCGTTTTGGTGAAGCGTTAAACCGGCGGAGCGATCAGCCCAGCAGATCCTTCACGCCGTCACGTTCTTCGAGCAGTTCGTTGAGCGTGTGGGTCATGCGCTCGCGCGAGAACTCGTCGATTTCCAGGCCCTGGACGATCTTGTACTCACCGTTTTCGGTGGTGACCGGGAAGCCGTAGATGATGCCTTCGGGAATGCCGTAGGAGCCATCGGACGGGATGCCCATGGTGACCCATTCGCCGTTGGAGCCGAGGGCCCAGTCACGGATGTGGTCGATGGCGGCGTTGGCAGCGGAGGCAGCGGAGGACAGACCGCGGGCTTCGATGATCGCGGCGCCGCGCTTGCCAACGGTCGGCAGGAACACGTCGCGGTTCCAGGCTTCGTCGTTGATGAGATTCTTGACGTTGTCGCCGTTGGAGGTGACTTCGCGGTAGTCGGCGTACATCGTGGGGGAGTGGTTGCCCCAGACGACCAGCTTCTTCAGGCTGGAAACGTCACGGCTGGACTTGGAAGCCAGTTGCGACAGGGCGCGGTTGTGATCCAGACGCAGCATGCCGGTGAAGTTCTTGGCCTGGACGCGACCGAACTTGATCGCGATTTCCTTGGCGATGTAGGCGTTGGTGTTGCAGGGGTTACCCACAACCAGCACCTTGACGTCCGGATCGGCGTACTGGCCGATGGCGGCGCCCTGAACGGTGAAGATCTTGGCGTTTTCAGTCAGCAGATCCTTGCGCTCCATGCCGGGGCCGCGGGGGCGTGCGCCGACGAGCAGGCAAACCTGGGCATCCTTGAATGCGACATTGGGGTCGTCAGTGGCGACCATGCCGGCCAGCAGCGGGAAGGCACAGTCTTCCAGCTCCATCATCACGCCCTTGACAGCCTTTTGGGCCTGCGGGAGATCCAGCAACTGAAGAATGACGGGTTGATCCTTGCCCAGCATTTCGCCACTGGCGATGCGGAACAGGAGGCTATAACCGATCTGGCCGGCGGCGCCGGTGATTGCAACACGAACGGGGGCTTTTGCCATTATTGATACTCCCTCTAGGAAACAAGCGTTATCGACACAATGCTGGTGGTTCGCGCCGCCTTCAAGCCGTCGCGATGTTGATCCGGCGTTGAGACCAGTAGCTGATCAATCAACATCCGAATCGTAGGAGCATTTCTTCAAGCTGTCAATTCCATGTCTTATATCTTATATAAGACAAAAGACACCCCATAGACTGAGTGAAAAAAGTGTGCTTCAATACATCGATGCGACCCGACTCGCCCACCTTCAGCCCTTTGTATCGTCAGATCAAGAATCTGATGATCACCGCTTTGGAATCCGCTGAATGGCGTCCGGGGCAGGCGATCCCCAGCGAGCAGGAACTTGCGCTCCGATTCAATGTAAGTCAAGGGACGGTGCGCAAAGCCATCGACGAGATGGCTGCCGAGAACCTGCTGGTTCGCAAGCAGGGCAAGGGCACCTACGTCGCTTCTCACAATGATCCCCGAGCCCTGTTCCGTTTTTTGCGGCTGGTTCCGATTGATGGGGATCTGGCGCATCCACAAAGCGTGCCCATCGACTGCTGGAAAGCCAAGGCCGGTAACGAGGCTGCGCGAATGCTCGGTATCGAGCTCGGCGCGCCCGTTACGATCTTGCGCCGTCTTCTGCGGTTTTCCGGCAAGCCGGTGGTTGTTGATGAAATTTATCTGCCTGGCGAGATATTCCATGGCTTGACCATGGAGGTGCTGCAGGGTGCGCACGGCTCGTTGTACAGCATTTTTGAAGCCCGCTTCGGTGTTCGGATGATCAGGGCAGAAGAACGCATTCGCGCAGTTGCTGCCGATCGAATGACCAGCGAGACGCTGGGTGTGGCAGAAGGTACGCCCTTGTTGTCTGTCGAGCGTGTGACTTATACCTATGGTGATAAACCGGTGGAATGGCGCCGCGGGCTCTATTCCACTGCAGAGCATTACTATCTGAATGAACTGAATTAGGCGGTTTGAATTGATGGGGGTGCCCGCCCTGTCAGTGGTTGGTAAGGGTATATACTTATAATTTCGTTGTGTGGGAAAAGAGCGGCGTGTAGTCGCAATTGTTAGAGGGAAAATCTATGACAGAGGTGATTTTGAAGAAACAGCGCCCGAAGCATCTGGCGTTGAACGAGATCAGGCTCCCGCTTCCGGGAATCGTCTCTATTCTGCACCGGGTGAGTGGTGTAGGCCTGTTCCTGATGCTGCCCTTGTTGTTGTCGCTTTTTGGCAGCAGCGTCGGATCTCCTGAGTCTTATGCCTCTTACAAGGCAGTCGTTGGCAATCCGCTGGTGAAGCTGCTGCTGTTGGGGTTGCTGTGGGCTTATATGCACCATTTCTGTGCTGGCATCCGCTTCCTGCTTCTGGATATGCACAAAGGCATCGAACTGGCTGCCGCCCGCAATAGCGCGCGCCTTGTCCTGATTGTCAGCCTCACCCTCACCGTTCTGCTCGGAGTCAAGCTATGGTAAAGCCCATCATCGTTGGGGCCCATTACGGCTTCCGTGACTGGCTTGCCCAGCGTGTCACGGCCGTTGTGATGGCTCTGTACACTGTCATTTTTGCCGTCGGAGCGCTGCTCCTGCCGGATTCGTCCTATGAAAGCTGGCGCGGTCTGTTTAGCGGCGGCTTCATGCAGTTCGCGACATTCCTCTTCTTTGTGTCGCTGTTCTTTCACGCCTGGGTTGGCGTGCGCGACATTTTCATGGACTACATCAAGCCGACCGGCGTGCGTCTGGTTCTGCATTCCGTTGTCGCTCTCCTGCTCATCGGCTATGTCGGTTGGGCTGCTCAGATTCTCTGGAGGCTGTAAGTGAAAGTCGCGAAGCGTACCTTTGATGCAGTAATCGTTGGTGCTGGTGGCGCTGGCTTGCGTGCCGCTCTCCAGCTTTCTGAAGCAGGGATGAAGACTGCCGTATTGACCAAGGTCTTTCCGACCCGCTCGCACACTGTAGCGGCGCAGGGCGGTGTGGCTGCGTCTCTGGGCAACTCGACGGAAGACAACTGGCACTGGCACATGTACGACACCGTAAAGGGGTCGGACTGGCTGGGCGATCAGGATGCCATCGAGTTCATGGTGAAGAAGGCCAACGAGGTCGTCGTCGAACTCGAGCACTACGGCATGCCCTTCGACCGTACCGACAACGGCAAGATCTACCAGCGCCCGTTCGGTGGTCATTCCCAGAATTACGGCCAGACCCCGGTGTCGCGCTCCTGTGCGGCTGCCGACCGTACCGGCCACGCCATGCTTCACGCGCTGTATCAGCGCAATGTGCGCGCCAACACCCAGTTCTTCGTCGAATGGATGGCGATGGACCTGATCCGCAATGCGAACGGTGATGTGCTTGGCGTGACCGCCATGGAAATGGAAACCGGCGAAGTGTCGATTTTCCATGCCAAGGCGACCATTTTTGCGACCGGTGGTGCCGGCCGTATCTACTACAGCTCCACCAATGCCTTCATCAATACCGGTGACGGTGTCGGTATGGCGGCTCGTGCCGGCATACCGCTGGAAGACATGGAGTTCTGGCAGTTCCACCCGACCGGTGTGGCCGGTGCTGGTGTGCTGATTACGGAAGGCGTGCGGGGCGAGGGCGGCATTCTGCGCAATGCTTCCGGTGAGCGCTTCATGGAGCGCTATGCGCCGAACCTGAAGGATCTGGCCTCCCGCGACGTGGTTTCCCGTGCGATGACCACCGAGATCAACGAAGGTCGCGGTGCCGGTAGTGCCAAGGATCACGTTCTCCTCGACATCACCCACCTGTCTCCCGAGACGATCAACAAGCGCCTGCCCGGCATTCGCGAAATCTCGATCCAGTTCGCTGGCGTCGATCCGATCAAGGCCCTGATCCCGGTCGTGCCGACCTGTCACTATCAGATGGGCGGCATTCCGACCAACTACAAGGGCCAGGTCGTCGTGCCGAAGGATGGCGAGAAGAACGTGCCGATCGTTGGTTTTTATGCTGCAGGCGAGTGCGCATGTGCTTCGGTGCATGGTGCCAACCGTCTCGGTACCAACTCGCTGCTCGACTTGCTGGTGTTCGGCAAGGCTGCAGGTGAAACCGTGGTCTCCGACTTCCAGTCCGGTCAGCTCAAGCTCCAGCCGCTGCCCGAAGATGCGGCCGATGTGTCGCTGGCACGGATTGCCCGTCTGGAAACCCAGACCGGTGGCGAAGACGTGCACGAAGTCCGTCTCGAAATGCAGCGCACCATGCAGAAGCATGCAGGCGTGTTCCGTTTTGCTGATGTGCTGAAGGAAGGCGTCACCAAGATCATGGATGTTGCCGAGCGCGCCAAGCGTACCCAGATCAAGGATAAGTCCAAGGTCTGGAACACTGCCCGCACCGAGGCTCTTGAACTCGACAACCTGATCGAAGTCGCGAAGGCAACGATGGTTTCCGCCGAAGCCCGCAAGGAGTCCCGCGGTGCCCACGTGCGTGACGACGCGCTCGATTGCGCCGAGACCCCGAACGGTCGTGATGACAAGAACTGGCTCAAGCACACGCTGTGGTACAGCGAAGGTAACCGTCTCGACTACAAGCCGGTGAACCTCCAGCCGATGTCTGCGGACGTCGAGCCGATTGCACTCGCCAAGCGTACTTACTGAGCGTTCCGGAGAATAGAAAATGAGCAGCAAGCGAACCGTACAGTTCAAGATTTACCGCTACGATCCGGACAAGGACGACAAGCCCTACATGCAGGACATCTCTGTCGAACTCGAAGAGTCCGACAAGAAGCTGCTGGACGCACTGGTGCGTCTGAAGGCCAAGGACGACACCTTGTCCTTCCGCCGCTCCTGCCGCGAAGGTGTGTGTGGCTCCGATGCCATGAACATCAACGGCAAGAATGGCCTGGCCTGCCTGACCAGCATGGATGACATTGTCCAGCCGATCACCCTGCGTCCGCTGCCCGGTCTGCCGGTCATTCGCGACGTGATCGTGGACATGACCCAGTTCTTCAAGCAGTACCACTCGATCAAGCCGTACCTGATCAACAACGATCCGGCACCGGAGCGTGAGCGTCTGCAGTCGCCGGAAGACCGGGAGGAACTCAACGGCCTGTACGAGTGCATCCTGTGCGCCTGCTGCTCCACAAGCTGCCCGTCGTTCTGGTGGAATCCGGACAAGTTTGTCGGCCCGGCCGGTCTGCTGGCGGCTTACCGCTTCCTCGCAGATACCCGTGACCAAGCAACCAGCGAGCGTCTGGACAATCTGGAAGATCCGTACCGTCTGTTCCGCTGCCACTCCATCATGAACTGTGTCGATGTTTGCCCGAAGAACCTGAATCCGACCAAGGCTATCGGCAAGATCAAAGACATGATGCTTCGTCGCGCGGTATGACGCTGAACAGGGGGCGTGTGCGCTGGCAGTGCCGTCGAGCTCTTCTCGAGCTCGATCTGGTGTTCGCACGTTTCCTAGAAAGGCACTTTGACCATCTGAACGATGGTCAACTGGCTGATCTTGATGACTTGCTGATTGTCGAAGATCATGACCTCTGGGCCATGATCAACGGCAGTCAGCCGGTTGGCAACGATCGCTGGAAGGAAATGGTCGAATTGCTTCGGGAAAGATGAGGGAGCAGTTCGATCGGTAGGTAGCTGGAGTTTCAACAGGGAAAAGGGACAAAACATGACCACGCAACGCACTGCTGCACTGACCGTAGATGGCAAGTCCGTAGAGTTTCCGATCATGTCGGGGACGCACGGTAACGATGTGATCGACATCCGAACCCTCGGCGGAAAGACCGGGTACTTCACGTACGATTCCGGCTTCCTGTCCACTGCCAGCTGCCAGTCCACGGTTACCTTCATCGATGGTGACAAGGGCGAGCTGCTGTACCGCGGCTACCCCATCGAGCAACTGGCTGAGCAATGCAACTTCCTCGAAGTGACCTACCTGCTGAAGAACGGCGAACTGCCGAACGCCAAGCAGAAGACGGACTTCGAAAACACCATCAAGAATCACACGATGGTGCACGAGCAACTGGCGCGCTTCTTCTCCGGCTTCCGCCGTGATGCACACCCGATGGCCGTGATGGTCGGTGTGGTTGGCGCGCTGTCCGCGTTCTACCACGACGCGATGGACTTCGCCGACGTCGAGCACCGCAACATCAGCTTCAACCGCATCGTTGCCAAGCTGCCGACGATTGTGGCGATGACCTACAAGTACTCGACGGGCATGCCCTTCATGTACCCGGACAACGAGCTGGACTACACGTCCAACTTCATGCGCATGATGTTTGGCAATCCGTGCGAAAAGTACGTGCCGAACCCGGTGCTGGTCCGCGCCCTCGACATGATCTTCACGCTGCACGCCGATCACGAGCAGAACGCCTCCACCTCCACGGTGCGTCTGGCTGGTTCTTCCGGCGCCAACCCGTTTGCCTGTATCGCTGCCGGCATCGCCTGCCTGTGGGGTCCGGCGCACGGTGGTGCAAACGAAGCCTGCCTCAACATGCTCGAGGAAATCGGTGACGTGTCCCGTGTCGGCGAATACATCGCTCGCGCCAAGGACAAGAACGACAGCTTCAAGCTGATGGGCTTCGGTCACCGCGTCTACAAGAACTTCGATCCGCGCGCCAAGCTGATGCGCAAGGTCTGCTACGACGTGCTGAACGAACTCGGTCTCGAAAACGACCGTCTGTTCAAGCTGGCCATGGAGCTCGAAAAGATCGCCCTGGAAGACCCGTACTTCGTCGAGAAGAAGCTCTACCCGAACGTGGACTTCTACTCCGGCATCGTGCAAAAGGCCCTCGGCATCCCGACCGACATGTTTACCTGCATCTTCGCGCTGGCCCGTACGGTTGGCTGGATGACGCAGTGGGAAGAAATGATCACCGATCCGGAATACAAGATCGGTCGTCCGCGTCAGCTTTACGTTGGCGCCGCTCGCCGCGACGTCACGCCGCTGGCTCAACGCGGCTAAGATTGCCCGGAGGGGGAGGGGGAAACAAGAGAAGCGAGAGCGGGGTGGTCCCAAGCATGAGGCCATCCCGTTTTCGTTTGTCTGGAAGCAGCAAATGATCAGGGAATTCTCCCCACCGCAAGCAAGTACATCCAAAAAGACAAGATAAAAGCCAGGTGGTCGCCCATGATGAAACAGCTTTTTGAAAGCTCCCAACTGTTCGGCAGCAATGCGCCGTTCATTGAAGAGCTTTACGAGAACTATCTCGATAATCCGGATTCCGTCTCCGACGAGTGGCGGAGCTACTTCGATTCACTGCAGAACACCCCGGGCAACGGCCGTGACGTTGCTCATTACCCGATCATCAACGCTTTCGCCGACATGGCGAAGCGTGGTCCGGTTCGCACGGTGGTTGCCGGTGGCGCCGATCAAAAGCAGGTCAGTGTCCTGCAACTCATCAACGCGCACCGCTTCCTCGGCACCCGCTGGGCGCAGCTTGATCCGCTCAAGCGCACCGAGCGTCCCGAGATCCACGAGCTGGAGCTCTCCCACTACGGCTTCACCGAAGCCGACCTGAACCAGACCTTCAATACTGGTTCCTTCCACGGCCTGCCGGGCGATCACGCTACGTTGCGCGAGATCCTGGATGCGGTTCGTCAGACGTACTGCGGCTCCATTGGTGCCGAGTACATGTACATGACGGACATCGCAGAGAAGCGCTGGATCCAGGCCCGTCTTGAGCCGACCCGCGGCCGTCCGGTGTTCCAGGCTGATCATCAGCGTCGCATTCTCGAGCGCCTCACGGCTGCCGAGACCATGGAGCGCTACCTGCACACCAAGTACGTCGGCCAGAAGCGTTTCTCGCTGGAAGGCGGCGAAAGCACCATCGTGGCGATGGACGAGCTGATCCGCGTGGCGGGCAGCAAGGGCGTTCAGGAAATCGTCATCGGCATGGCCCACCGCGGCCGTCTGAACGTGCTGGTGAACACCCTCGGCAAGTCGCCGAGCATGCTGTTCTCCGAGTTCGAAGGCAAGGCTGCCTCCGATCTGTCGGCGGGTGACGTGAAGTACCACATGGGTTTCTCCAGCGACGTGATGACGGCTGGCGGCCCGGTGCACCTGACCCTGGCGTTCAACCCGTCCCACCTGGAAATCGTCAACCCCGTGGTCGAGGGCTCCGTGTACGCCCGACAGACCCGTCGTGGCGCAAACGGCAAGGCCGAAATCATCCCGGTGATCATTCACGGCGATGCGGCGGTTGCCGGCCAGGGCGTGAACCAGGAAATGCTGAACTTCGCGCAGACCCGCGGCTACGGCACGGGCGGCACGATCCACATCGTGGTGAACAACCAGATCGGCTTCACCACCTCCGATCCCCGCGACTACCGCTCTTCGCTGTACTGCACCGACATCTTCAAGATGGGCGAGGCGCCGATCTTCCACGTCAATGGGGATGATCCGGAAGCCGTGGCCTTCGTCATGGGCATGGCTGTCGAGTACCGCCAGGAGTTCAAGAAGGACGTCGTCGTCGACATCGTGTGCTATCGCAAGCTTGGTCACAACGAGGCCGACGAGCCGATGGTGACCCAGCCGCTGATGTACAAGAAGATCGCCAAGCACCCGGGCACCCGCAAGATCTACGCGGAAAAGCTGGTGGCGCAAGGCATCTGCAAGGGTGACGAGCCCGATCAGATCATCAAGGACTACCGCGCTGCGCTTGACAAGGGCGAGCTGCTGTCCAACCCCGTGCTGTCCGACTTCAAGCGTCAGTTCGCCCAGGACTGGGGTCCGTACGCCGGCAAGAAGTACACCGACAAGTGTGACACCACGGTTCCGATGGCCGAACTCCAGCGTCTGTCCAAGTCGCTGACCACCACCCCTGATGGCTTCACCCTGCACCCCCGCGTGCAGAAGATCATCGATGACCGCAAGGCCATGGGTGATGGCAAGCTGTCCTTCGACTGGGGCATGGCCGAGAACCTGGCCTACGCCAGTCTGGTGGTGCAGGGCTTCGGCATCCGCCTGTCCGGTGAAGACGTGGGCCGCGGCACCTTCTTCCATCGTCACGCTGCACTGCATGACCAGAACCGTGACCAGTGGCATGACGGCACCTTCTACCCGCTGCAGAACATCCGCGAGGGTCAGGCTCCGTTCTACTGCTACGACTCCGTGCTGTCCGAAGAGGCCGTGCTGGCCTTTGAATACGGCTACGCCACTGCCGAGCCCAACCAGCTCGTCATCTGGGAAGCCCAGTTCGGCGACTTCGCCAACGGCGCCCAGGTGGTGATGGACCAGTTCATCAGCTCCGGCGAGGCCAAGTGGGGTCGTCAGTGCGGTCTGGTCATGATGCTGCCGCACGGCTACGAAGGTCAGGGGCCGGAGCACTCCTCCGCCCGCATCGAGCGCTACATGCAACTGTGCGCCGAGATGAACATGGAAGTGTGCATCCCGTCCGGTCCGTCGCAGATCTTCCACCTGCTGCGTCGCCAGGCTCTGCGCAAGCTGCGCAAGCCGCTGGTGATCATCACGCCGAAGTCCCTGCTGCGTCACAAGGATGCGATTTCGTCGATTGACGACATGTCCAAGGGCACCTTCCAGACCGTCATCGGCGAAGTGGATGATCTCGACGCCAAGTCAGTCAAGCGCGTGGTGGCCTGCTCCGGCAAGATCTACTACGAACTGCTGGCCCATCGTCGCGCCAACGACATCAAGGACATCGCGATCGTCCGCCTGGAACAGCTCTACCCGTTCCCGGCCGAAGCCTTCGCCGCCGAGGTGAACAAATACCCGAACGCCACGGAAGTGGTGTGGTGCCAGGAAGAGCCCCGCAACCAGGGCGTGTGGTACTGGCTGGCCTCCCGTCATCATCTGGACAGCGCGCTTGGCGACAAGCACAAGTTCCTGCTGGTGTCGCGTCCGGCTGCCGCATCGCCGGCCGTGGGTTACTACGCCAAGCACAATGCGCAACAAAAGGCAGTTATCGAAAATGCGTTCGGCGAAATCAAAGCCTGATGCCCGTGTCTGTGCCGAATTGAAAAATAGGGAGAAAACATGCTGATCGAAGTCAAAGTGCCGCAACTGTCCGAGTCCGTCTCCGAAGCCACGCTGGTCACCTGGCACAAAAAGGAAGGCGACGCCGTTTCCCGTGACGAAAACCTGATCGACATCGAAACCGACAAGGTCGTGCTGGAACCCCCGGCCCCCGCCGCTGGCGTGCTCGTGAAGATCGTCAAGAACGGCGGCGAGTCCGTGACCTCCGGCGAGATCATTGCGACCATCGACACCGAAGCCACGGCTGCTGCCGGTGCGCCCGCCGCCGCCGCCGCTCCGGCTGCTGTTGCTGCCGCTCCGGCTGCTGCTTCCAGCGCCGCTGCGAGCCCGTCCGCCCGCAAGATCCTCGACGAGAAGGGCATCGCTGCTGGCGACGTGTCCGGTTCCGGTCGTGGTGGTCGTGTGATCAAGGAAGATGCCGTTGCCGCCCAGCCGAAGGCCGCTGCTCCGGCCGCTGCCCCGGCCGTGGCCATCGCCTCCGGCGACCGTGCCGAACAGCGTGTTCCGATGACCCGTCTGCGTGCCCGCATCGCCGAGCGCCTGATCCAGTCGAAGAACGAAAACGCCATCCTGACCACGTTCAACGAAGTGAACATGGCCCCGGTCATGGCCCTGCGCAAGCAGTACGCCGACAAGTTCGAGAAGGCGCATGGCGTGCGTCTGGGCTTCATGGGTTTCTTCGTGAAGGCCGCCGTTGCTGCCCTCAAGAAATTCCCGATCCTGAACGCCTCGGTTGATGGCAACGACATCGTTTACCACGGCTACATCGACATCGGTATCGCTGTCGGTTCGCCCCGTGGCCTGGTGGTGCCGATCCTGCGTGACGCCGACCAGATGTCCATCGCCGACATCGAGAAGAAGATCGCCGAGTTTGGCCAGAAGGCCAAGGACGGCAAGATCACCATGGAAGAACTCACCGGTGGCACCTTCTCCATCTCCAACGGTGGCGTGTTCGGTTCCATGATGTCCACCCCGATCATCAACCCGCCCCAGTCCGCGATCCTCGGCATTCATGCCACCAAGGACCGTGCCGTGGTGGAAAATGGTCAGGTCGTGGTGCGTCCGATCAACTACCTCGCCATGTCCTACGATCACCGCATCATCGACGGCCGCGAAGCTGTGCTGGGTCTGGTGACCATGAAGGAAGCCCTGGAAGATCCGGCCCGTCTGATCCTGGACGTCTGATCTTACTGACCTGAGAGGCACGGCCGCGGCGGGTTTCCTGCCGTCGCCGTGCCTTGTTTCAATCCGAACAAGGAAAAAAACAATGGCGAAGCAATTCGACGTTCTGGTCATCGGCGGTGGTCCCGGTGGCTATGTGGCGGCAATCCGTGCTGCACAACTCGGTTTCAACACGGCCTGCGCCGAATCCAACTCCTATGCCGACCCGAAGGGCGAGCCCCGTCTGGGCGGCACCTGCCTGAACGTGGGCTGCATCCCCTCCAAGGCGCTGCTGCACACCTCGCACCTGTTCGAGGAAGCCGGTCATGCCTTCGAAGAGCAGGGCATCTCCGTCGGCACCCCGAAGATCGACGTGGCCAAGATGATCGGCCGCAAGTCCAAGATCGTCGAGCAGCTTACCGCCGGCATCAAGGGCCTGTTCAAGAAGAACAAGGTCACCTTCCTGGCCGGTCACGGCTCCTTCGTCGCCAAGAGCGACGGTGGCTGGCAGGTCAAGGTTGGTGAAGAAGTGGTCGAAGCCAAGCACGTCATCGTGGCAACCGGCTCCACCGCCCGTCACCTGCCGGGCATCCCCGTCGACAACAAGCTCGTCTGCGACAACGTCGGCGCGCTGGACATCGACTCCGTGCCCAAGCGTCTCGGCCTGATCGGCTCCGGCGTGATTGGCCTGGAAATGGGCTCCGTGTGGAGCCGCCTGGGTTCTGAAGTGACCATTCTTGAAGCCATGGACAGCTTCCTCGGCGCTGCCGACCAGGATCTGGCCAAGGAAGCCCTCAAGCTGTTCACCAAGCAGGGTCTCGACATCAAGCTGTCCGTCAAGGTTGGCACCGTCACCGTCGGCAAGAAGTCCGTCACTGTCGAGTACGAAACCAAGGATGGCGCGCAGAAGGCCGAGTTCGACCGCCTGATCGTCTCCGTCGGTCGCGTGCCCAACACCGCCGGCCTCAACGCCGAAGCGGT
Organism: Zoogloea oleivorans; assembly: GCF_008107625.1. Classification (GTDB taxonomy): domain Bacteria; phylum Pseudomonadota; class Gammaproteobacteria; order Burkholderiales; family Rhodocyclaceae; genus Zoogloea; species Zoogloea oleivorans. The sequence continues at coordinate 178,204 of NZ_SDKK01000006.1, read as the reverse complement.
CGGTCTCAAGATCGACGAGCGCGGTTTTGTGGACGTCGATGGCCACAACCGTACCAACCTGCCCGGCATCTGGGCGGTGGGCGATGTGGTGCGTGGTCCGATGCTGGCCCACAAGGCCATGGAAGAAGGCGTTGCCGTTGCCGAAACCATCGCCGGCCAGAAGGGCCACACCAACTTCGACACCATTCCGTGGGTCATCTACACCTCCCCGGAAATCGCCTGGGTTGGCAAGACCGAGCAGCAGCTCAAGGCTGAAGGCGCCGCCTACAAGGTCGGCAAGATCCCGTTCATGGCCAACGGCCGTGCGCTGGGTGCCGGCACCCCGGCTGGTTTCGTGAAGATGATCGCCGATGCCAACACCGACCGCATTCTCGGCGTGCACATCATCGGTTCGAACGCTTCTGAGCTGATCGGCGAAGCCGTCGTGACCATGGAGTTTGCCGGTGCGTCCGAAGATCTGGCGCGCATCTGCCACGCTCACCCGACCCTGTCGGAAGTGGTGCACGAAGCGGCTCTGGCTGTCGACAAGCGTCCTCTGCACTTCTGATCGCTGCGGGCCGGTTTTGCCGGCCCGTGCGTCAGCCGGGGGTGGTCAGGCGGTAAAATGCCTCACCACCCCTTTTCCATCCGCAGCACCCATAAAAAAAGCTTCACGACCATGCCCCATCGAATCCTCAAGGTTGCCGAACACGGCATGCTCGATGCCTACGACGCCACCCTCAAGGCGCGCGGCTTCAAGTCCGATCCGGCCCAGCGCGCCGCCGCCCAGCGTCTGCAAGGCCTGTACTCTGAACTGGTGTCCTTCAAGGCCGCCCGGCGCGGCACCATCCGCAAGCTGCTGTCGCGGCCCAAGCAGCCGAGAAGCGTATATTTCTGGGGCGGCGTGGGGCGTGGCAAGAGCTTCCTGATGGATTGCTTCTATGATTCGGTGCCCTACCAGCGCAAGCGCCGGGTGCATTTCCACGCCTTCATGCAGGAAGTGCAGAATGACCTGCAGAACTTCAATCACGAGCCCGATCCCCTGCAAAGGGTGGCCGACCGCATTGCCCGCGAGACCCGCCTGCTGTGCTTCGATGAGTTCCACGTCTCGGATATCGCCGATGCGATGATTCTCGGCCGTCTGCTCGAGGCGCTGTTCGTCCGTGGCACGGTGTTTGTGATGACCTCCAACTATCCGCCGGACGGGCTTTATCCGAACGGCCTGCAGCGCATCAACTTTCTGCCGACCATCGATTTCATCAAACGCCGCTTCGACGTGGTCGAGGTCGATCATGGCACCGACTACCGCCTGCGCACCCTCGAACAGATGGATGCCTTCCTGGTGCCCGCCGACGAAGCTGCCGACAAGCACCTGGCTGTCGATTTCGAGAAAATCGCCGGAACGAAGGGCGCTCCGGGCGAGATCGAGGTGCTCGAGCGCACGCTCAAGGTCCAGCGCCAGGCACCGGGTGTGATCTGGTTCGACTTCGAGACCCTGTGTGCAGGTAACCGCTCGCAGAACGATTACCTCGAGATTGCCCGCGAGCACCACACCCTGATCCTGTCCCGGGTGCCGAAAATGAGCGCAGCGATGGCCTCCGAAGCACGGCGTTTCACCTGGCTGATCGACGTGCTCTACGATCACCGGGTCAAGTTGCTGGTCAGCGCCGAGTGCCAGGCCTACGATCTGTACGTGGAAGGGCGTCAGGCCAGCGAGTTCCACCGTACTGTCAGCCGCCTGATGGAAATGCGCTCCCGCGACTATCTTGCCGAAGCGCACCGGGTGGAATAAGTAAATAGAGGAGTCGGCCGTGTCGCGATGGCGTAAAGTGCGCGCCGCACTCCCTTCATGAATGATGAATATCGAAACCGCCTTTGCCGCCGACGGCCCTCTGGCCACGGCCATACCCGGATTTGCCGCGCGCCCCCAGCAACTCGAGATGGCGGGGCGGATTGCGGCTGCGCTGAAGGATAACGGCGTGCTGGTGGCCGAAGCCGGTACCGGTACGGGCAAGACCTACGCTTACCTGGTGCCCGCGTTGCTGAACGGCGGCAAGGTGATCATCTCGACGGGCACCAAGACGCTCCAGGATCAACTCTTCAATCGCGACCTGCCCACCGTGCGGGCTGCGCTGAAGGTGCCGGTCAGCGTTGCCCTGTTAAAGGGGCGCGCCAACTACGTGTGCCATTACCACTTGGCCCGCAACCTGATCGACGGGCGCTTCCAGAACCCCCAGGACGCCGTGCACCTGCGTGCCATCGGGCGCTTCATGGAAATCACCCAGACCGGCGACAAGGCCGAGTGCCCCGAGGTGCCCGAAGACGCTGCCGCCTGGATGTACGCCACCTCGTCGCGGGACAACTGCCTCGGCCAGGAATGTCCGGACCTCAAGGAGTGCTTCGTCGCCGCTGCCCGCCGGGCTGCCATGGAGGCCGACGTGGTGGTGGTCAATCACCACCTGTTCTTTGCCGACGTGATGCTCCGCGACGAAGGCATGGGCGAGTTGCTGCCGTCATGCAATGCGGTAATTTTCGACGAAGCCCACCAGTTGCCCGAAACCGCCAGCCTGTTCTTCGGCGAAAGCGTGTCCACCTCGCAACTGCTGGAGCTGGCCCGCGACACCCGTTCCGAAACCGTTGCCGCCGCTCGCGACTGTCTCGATCTCATCGAAGCCACCCGCAAGCTCGAAAAGGCCGCCCGCGACCTGCGCCTGTCGGTCAGCACTGACAACGCCCGCTTCGGTTTTGCCCAGATGGAGGACAACAAGCCCTTTCAGGAGGCGGTCGAAATCCTCGACACCGAGCTGGCTGAGTTCGGTGCCATCGTCGAAACCCAGGCCGAGCGCTCGGAAGGCCTTGCCAACTGCCTGCGGCGCACCCAGGAACTGCAGGAAATCCTGGCCCGCTGGATCAAGCCCGAGAACACCGACTGGGTGCGCTGGGTGGAAGTCTTCAGCCAGTCCCTGTCGCTCAACGCCACGCCGCTGTCGATCGCCAGCATTTTCAAGCGCCAGATGGACGGCCATCCGCGGGCCTGGATCTTCACCTCGGCCACCCTCGCTGTCGGCAAGGATTTTGGTCACTACTGCCGCGAGCTGGGTCTGCACTGGGTCGAGCCGCCCATCGATACTGCTGTGTGGGGCAGCCCCTTCGACTACCCGCAGCAGGCCGTGCTGTACGCCCCGCAGAACATGCCCGAGCCGAACAGCCCGGAATATCCGGACGCGGTGGCGAAAGTCGCCTTCCCGCTGATCCGTGCCGCCCACGGGCGAACCTTTGTGCTGTGTACGTCGCTGCGCGCCATGCGTCGCATCCACGAACTGATCGCCGACGACCTGGCCCGTGAGAAGCTCGACCTGCCGCTCTTGATCCAGGGCGAAGGTTCACGCACCGAACTCCTCGAGCGCTTCCGCCGCCTCGGCAACGCCATCCTCGTCGCCAGCCAGAGCTTCTGGGAGGGCGTGGACGTGCCCGGCGATGCGCTGTCAGTGGTGGTTATCGACAAGCTGCCCTTCGCCCCGCCGGACGACCCGGTGCTGGCCGCCCGCATTGAGAACATGCAGAAAAACGGCCGCAGCCCCTTCATGGAATACCAGCTCCCGCGCGCCGTCATCAACGTCAAGCAGGGCGCCGGCCGGCTGATCCGCACCGAGCGCGACAAGGGCGTGCTTGCCATTTGCGACCCGCGCATGCTTACCAAGCCCTATGGCAAGCGTGTCTGGCAAAGCCTGCCGCCGATGCGGCGCAGCAAGCTGGAGTCGGAAGTGGTGGCGTTTCTCGAACAGCTTCCGCCGCCGGCCAGCAGCGGCTGAACGTCAGGCTGTCCTAATCGACAGATCCTCTTCGAAGGCGCCAATTACCGCGTCCTGAAGCGTTGCGTAGAACTCGCCTTCGTGTTCTGCGAAGTTCTTGTCGGTCGGTTCATCAAGGCCCTCATCCGCACAGAAACGGTAGATGAATTCGTTGTCGGGCGTTTTGTAAACCTGGAACAGGGTGTTGGAATACGCAACGGTCAGTGTATTGACCATCGCCGCCTTGTCGAAATCGTACAGCTCGCAAGCCGCATCGACGGCGTCTTCGTAGGTGTCTTCGATGGGGCTGTCGTGATAGTTGCTGTCATCGATCGCCACGCCAGCGCCTTCGTAGACATAGGCGTTGGCTTGCGGGATGTGCCAGATCGCAAAGTGTTCGTTCGAATAGAGTTTGCGTACTTGATTCGCCATCGATGTTCTCCTGAGGTCGGTTGATATTCAAGCCAGTCACATGATGGCTGCCGCCAGCGCAATGAACGGTGTGCCGCGCTGTAAGTATTGCGAAATAGCTTTGGACGGCTGAGACTGCCTGACAGCGGATCGGCGGTACAAACAAAAACAGACACTTTAAAGTGTCTGTTTTTTTGCCTTGTCAGGCCGTTAATGTATTTCAAACTACTGAAAACATTAACAAAATGTCTGGTGGGCGGTACTGGGATCGAACCAGTGGCTTCCACCGTGTGAAGGTGGCACTCTACCGCTGAGTTAACCGCCCGGTAGGTGAGAGCGCGCATTGTAGGCAGGCCTAAGGGGTGTGTCAAGGCCTTTCGAACAATTTCGTGTTTCGGCCTTCTTTTTGTGGAACTTGTGTCGGGGAGAACAGCCCATGAGCTTGTGCTGGGGCAGAATTGCCCGGCACTAAAAACATAATAATGGAGACCCCCATGAACAGAATCCGTACTTACCTTTCCCTGGCAGCTTTGCTGGCTACCTTTGTGATCCCGATGCACGCGCAGGCCGAGTTGCTTGGTGAGGATGAGCTGTCGGACGTGGTGCGCAAGCCGGCCATTGGCCTTTACAAGGGTTACGCCGAATTCAAGATGGCCCATTACGCCGAAGCACGCCAGATCTGGACGGCGCTGGCGGAGCGGGGCATGGGCGAGGCGTGGTTCAATCTGGGTATTCTTGCCGAGGATGGGTTGGGCGAGCCGAAGGATGGCCTGGAGGCGCGGCGGCGCTACGAGAAGGCTGCGCTGGCCGGCAGCCGCAACGCGGCCCTGAGGCTGGGCACGTCGCTGCAGACGAATCGCCTGGGGCCGGTGGATGTGGACGGCGCGCGGCGCTGGCTGAAGGCAGCGGTGGAGTTGGGGGATGACGAGGCGTCCGCACAACTGGCGATACTCGACGGCACTGCGGCAAAACCTGTCAGCGCCCGTGACCGGCGTCTCGCCGAGGCTAGGCGCATGGAGGCAGACGGAAGTCTGCCGGACGCACTTGCCGCTTATCGGGGGGTTGCCGACGCCGGCGACCCGCGTGGCCTGACCCGGCTGGCCTGGCTGCACGAGGCGGGGCGTGGTGTGCCGCGCAATCTGGACGAGGCGGCGCGCCTGTTCCGTCAGGCTGCCGAGGCGGGCGAGGCGGAGGGGCAATATGCGCTGTCGGTGATGCTGGATACGGGGGCTGGCCAGCCCCGTGATCCGGAGCAGGCGCTGCGCTGGCTGCGCGCTTCGGCCGCGGGCCGCTATCCGCCGGCGATCGAGGCGCTGAAGGCGCGTTAAGGCTTGCTGGCGGCCTGTTGCAGGGCCAGCCGGCGGCTGTCGATGGCGATGAGGGCACCGGCCACGCCGATCACCAGCATGCCGCCCAGCGCGACGCCGTCGGGTAACTGGCCGAAAGCCAGCCAGCCGAACAGCGTGGCCCATACCAGTTGCACGTACAGCATGGGCGAAAGCAGCGACGCGGGGGCTTCCCGGAAAGCCCGGTTGAGCAAAAAGTGGGCGCCGCCGGCGAGCAGGCCCATGGCGCCCATCAGGGCGTATTCCAGCCCTGTGGGAGTGGGGCCATGATCGATCCACGGCATGGCGGCGGTCATGCCGGCGCAGCCGATCAGGGCCGAATAGAACAGCAGGGTCACCGGGGTTTCGGTGGGTGACAGCTTGCGGGTCAGAATCTGGTAAAGGGCGTAGGCCACGGCGGCACCGAGGGCGAAGACAACCCCTTCGGGAACCAGTCCGCTGCCCGGTCGGGCGACCAGCAGTACGCCGCCAAAACCCAGTACGACCGCCACCTGACGCAGGCGCCCGATGCTTTCGCCGAGCAGCGGGCGGGCCAGCAGGACGACGATCAGTGGCGAGGCGAAGATGATGGCGGTGGCTTCAGCCAGCGGCATGAGCTTGAAGGCGGCGACGCCACCCAGACTGGTGGCCAGCAGCAGCACGGCCCGCGCCACATGCAGACCATGCCGGCGGGTCACGAACAACCTGCCGCGCAGGCTCGGACCGAGGAAGACCAGCATCAGCAGCAGGTGCACCGTATAGCGTGCCCACACCAGCAGCGGCACCGGAAAGCGGGCGCTCAGGTGTTTGTTGATGACATCCAGCGTGACGAAAAGGACAAGCGCGATCATGGCCAGGCCAATGCCCAGCAGCGGCCGTTGGGGGGCGTTCATTTGCCGAGGGTGAAGAAGAAGGTTGTGCCTTCGCCAGGGGCACTGCGGGCCCGGATGTGTCCGCCATGGCGCCGGACGATGCGGTGAACGGTGGCCAGGCCAATGCCGCTGCCCTCGAATTCGGCGGCTGTGTGGAAGCGCTGGAAGGGCGCAAACAGCTTGTGCGCGTCTGCCAGATTGAAGCCGACGCCGTTGTCAGTGACAAAATACTCGGTCTCGTCCTTGTCCATCCGGCTGCCGAAGTGAATGGTGGCATCGCTGGTGGGGCGGGTGAATTTCCAGGCGTTGCCGATCAGGTTTTCGAGCACTGTGCGCATCAGCACCGGGTCGCACTCGGCGTGCATGTCGCTGTCGATGTCGATGTGTACCTGCCGCTCAGGGTCGGCATGCTGCATGTCCTGGGCAATGCTCAGGGCCGTTGCGGACAGGTCGGTGTTGCGGCGCAGCAGCGGTTTGCGGATGTGGCGGGACAAGTCGAGCAGATCGTCGATGAGGCTGGCCATGCGCTGGGCTGCTTCGCGCACCCGACCGAGGTGGCCGAGGGCTTCGCTGCTCAGTTCGTCGGCATGCTCGTCCATCACCAGGCTGGAGAAGCCCTCGATGGCGCGCAGTGGCGTGCGCAGGTCGTGGGAGACCGAATAGCTGAAGGATTCCAGCTCGGCGAGGGTTGCGCTGAGTTCGTCGGTGCGCCGGGCGACCCGTTCTTCGAGGGAGGTGTTGAGGGCCTGGACGGCTTCTTCGGCAAGGATCCGGTCGGTGATGTCGCGCCCCACCACCACCAGCATCTGGCGGCTGCCGTCCTGGTTGAAGACCGGTTTCTTGATGAAATCCAGATAGCTGAAGCTGCCGTCGGCACGGGGCAGCCGTTCGATGTAGCGATAGCCTTCCGGTGCGCCCCAGGCGCGCTCGTTGGTCGCTGCGCAATGGAGCAGGTTGCTGGCCAGGGCGGGCGCGGCGATGCGGGACAGGGTCAGTTCGTCCTGACCGACGTAGTCTTGGCCGGTGAGGCCGAAGAGGGTCAGGCCGGCGCCGTTGGTGACCATCCAGTTGCCGGCGCTGTCCTTCACGACGATCACGTCCGGCGAGGCCTCGATGATGCGGCGCAGGCGTTCTTCGCCTTCCCGCTGGGCGAAGCGCACGCGCTGCTCGATGAGTTCCTGTTCCTGCTCGGCGATGATCTCGCGCAGGAAGGTGACGTAGCGGCCTTCCAGGCTGGTGACGATGTCGTGTTCCGACAGGACGCCGACCAGTCGCTTGTCGCGGGTCACCAGCAGGTGGCGGATGCCGGCCTGCTGCATGGCTTGCGCGGCAGACCACACCGACGCGCTGGTGGGCACGCTGAGCGGGTTGCGGGTCATTACGCTCGCCAGCGGAATGTCCTGGATCCGCACGCTGCGGGCCAGCAGGCCGGTGAGGTCGTGAAAGGTGAACACGCCGACCGGATCGCCACCGGATTCGACGACCACGCAGCCAATGTTGTGCTGGCGCATCTGGCGGATGGCCTGACGAACTGTGGCCGTTGCGGGAAGCGTGTGGGCGCGCGGGCTCATCACGCTGCCGACGGTTTCCAGATGGGCGAAGTGCTCCATGCCGAGGGCCGACAGCAGCGCTGATTCGGAGATCAGGCTGCTCGCTTCGCCGGCCTGGTCATGCAGCAGGATGTGCCGGGTGCCGTGGCGGACCAGCAGGCGATAGGCCTCACGCAGGTCGGTGCTGGCGTGGCCCACCGGCGGATTGGCGTCGCAGGCTTCGCCGAGCATCAGGCTGGCCGGATCGGCTTCCAGGCAGGCGCGGGCGGCGCTGCGTTCGGTAATGATGCCGACGCAGCGCTCTTCGCACATCACGATGGCGCCGGAGGCGTGATGGTCCAGAAGCGCACAGAGGGCCGCGGCCAGCGGCATTTCGGCAGCCAGCCGCAGGGTGATGGGTGACGGGATGTCGCCCAGGGTGGTGCTCGGTGCATGCTGGAGATGGAGCGGCATGGAGTGGGTCCGGCTCAGCGCGGCGGGCGGATCCAGCTATTGAAGCAGCTGCGGGCGGCAGGCGCCAGGTCGTCGGCGAGGAGGCCGCTGTCGATGTTGTCGGCGGCGCATAGCGTGTTGCCCGCCAGTCCGTGCAGATGCACGCCGGCCAGTAAGGCGTCGCGAGCGCTCCAGCCACGGGCGAGGAGGGCCGCGACGATGCCGGTGAGGACATCGCCCATGCCGGCGCTGGCCATGGCCGGGTTGCCGGTGGTGTTGATCCACCACTGGCCGTCCGGACTGGCGATGACGCTGCCGCAGCCCTTGAGTACTACCCACGCCTTGAAGAGCGCGGCGATGCCACGGGCCGCAGCGATCCGGTTGCCCTGCACATCGGCGGTGCTGCAGGCCAGCAGGCGCGCGGCCTCGGCCGGGTGAGGGGTGAGTACGGTGGCACTGTTGCGGTTGGCGAGGCCGGCTTGCAGGCGCGTCTCCCGGGCGACCAGGTTGAGGGCATCGGCGTCGAGGATGAGAGGCGTGGCCTTGCCTATTGCTGCGCGCACGAGGGTCAGGGCAGCGTCGGACTGGCCGAGACCGGGGCCGACCGCGAGGGCGCCGAGGCCGGGGTCGGCGAGCAGGCTGGCGGCGGCGCGGAACATCAGTTCCGGACGCAGGATGTCCACGCTCAGGGTGCCGGGGTCGAGCAGGCCGAGGAGTACCCGCCCGGCGCCCAGATGCACGGCGGCACGCCCGGCCAGCAGCGCGGCACCAACCATGCCCGGTGCGCCACCGATCAGGGCCACGTCGCCATAGCTGCCCTTGTGGGTGTTGCGGCGGCGCGGTTGCAGGCGTTCGGTGAACAGGGCCGGGCTGACTTCCCGCCCGGGGGCGGGGGCCAGGGCTTCCACGTCGAGTTCGAGGCTCGCCAGATGCAGTGCGCCGCACAGGTCCGGTCCGTCGAGGGTCAGCAGGCCGGGTTTGAGGGCGATGAAGGTGACCGTGTCGGTGGCCTCGATGCAGGGGCCGAGGCGTTTGCCGGTATCGGCATCCAGCCCGCTCGGAATGTCGAGGGCCAGGCGCGGACAGGGCTGGGCGTTGAGGGCCTCGATCCATTCTGCGTAGAGGCCTTCGGGGGGGCGCTGCAGGCCGATGCCGAAGAGGGCATCCACCACCAGTTCCCAGCCGTCCGCGGGCGGGGCCGGCATGTCGGTCGTGATCTTGCCGCCCTCGGCGAGCCAGGCGGCCCGGGCCGCGGCGGCATCGGGGGGCAGGCGGGTCGCATCGCCGGCAAACGCGACCGTTACCGGATGACCGGCGCAGTGCAGATGGCGTGCCAGCACGAAGCCGTCGCCGCCGTTGTTGCCGGGGCCGCAGGCGACCAGCACGGCGCCGGGC
>NZ_SDKK01000006.1:122888-168040 GCF_008107625.1 Zoogloea oleivorans | reverse complement strand
TGCGGGTCAGCAGGTAGCCGAGCACTGCGTGGTTGGTGGCATGCCGCTTGTCTTCGATCGCCGTGAAGCTCTCGTTCTCTGCGTTGTTCGCTATTTGCAGGGTCTCCCGGTAGTCGGGAAAACGGCGCATCAGTACCGCAATGCCGCAGTCGTGGAAGAGGCCGAAGGTGTAGGCGAAATCGGCCGGTACGCCGCGGAACTCCTTGGTCAGCCGGGCGCACAACTGGGCGACGAGGGTCGTGGTTTCCCAGAAGCGGTCCATGCGGGGGGCGCTGCCACCCGACAGGGTGTTGCGCAGCACGATGCCGGCCACCAGGCTCGAGATGGCCCGCATGCCCATCACGGGCAGGGCCTGCTGGACCGAACTGACTTTGCGGTTCAGACCGAAAGCCGCTGAGTTGGCGACCTTGAGTACCGACGCGGAGAGGGCCACGTCGCTGCCGATGATGGTGGCGATCACGGACAGGGAGGCGTCGGGCGAGGCGCTTTCTTTCTGCAGGCGTGTCAGCACGGCAGGGCAAGGGGGGATATCGACGCCCTTCAGGAGGCGCTCCATCTCTGCCTGATCAGGTTGGCGCATGGGGAGGCACAGGTGATAACGAAGCGCGGATTCTATCCGAGCGGCCACCGGGTGGATTGCGCGGGGTCAATTCTGCAGTGCACCGGGACGCGCTGAATGGGCTGCACCTACGCAATCTGACGTATTCCGGCAATCGGGCGGGCTCCGTAATCTGGCACCCATTGCTGCACCGCACGAACCATTCCAATCGCACTCAAGGAGCCCTCGATGCAAACCCGTCGCACTTTCCTCAAGGCCGCTGTCCTCTCCGCTTCCATCGCCGCCATCGGCGGGCTGTCGTCCAGCGCCTGGGCGGCCGACACCATCAAGGTCGGCATCCTGCATTCCCTGTCGGGCACCATGGCCATCTCGGAAACCGCCCTCAAGGAAACCGCGCTGATGACCATCGAGGAAATCAACGCCAAGGGCGGTGTGCTCGGCAAGAAGCTCGAGCCGGTGGTGGTCGACCCGGCTTCCGACTGGCCGAAGTTCGCCGAAAAGGCCCGCCAGCTGCTGTCCCAGGACAAGGTGGCGGTGACCTTCGGCTGCTGGACCTCGGTGTCGCGCAAGTCGGTGCTGCCGGTTTACAAGGAACTCAACGGCCTGCTGTTCTACCCGGTGCAGTACGAGGGTGAAGAGCTCGAGAAGAACGTTTTCTACACTGGCGCCGCCCCCAACCAGCAAGCCATTCCGGCCGTCGAATACCTGATGAGCAAGGAAGGCGGCTCGGCCAAGCGCTTCGTGCTGCTGGGCACCGACTATGTGTACCCGCGCACCACCAACAAGATCCTGCGCGCCTTTCTGAAGAGCAAGGGCGTGGCCGACGCCGACATCATCGAGGAATACACCCCGTTTGGTCATTCCGACTACCAGACCATCATCGCCAAGATCAAGAAGTTTGCCGGCGAAGGCAAGAAGACGGCGGTGATCTCGACGATCAACGGCGACTCCAACGTGCCGTTCTACAAGGAACTCGGCAACGCCGGCCTGAAGGCCAAGGACGTGCCGGTGGTGGCTTTCTCGGTGGGTGAAGAAGAGCTGCGTGGCGTCGATGCCAAGCCGCTGGTTGGCCACTTGGCCGCCTGGAACTACTTCATGACCGTGAAGAACCCCGAGAACGAGAAGTTCATCAAGATGTACCGCGACTGGGCCAAGAAAGCCAAGCTGCCCAAGGCCGACACCGTGGTCACCAACGACCCGATGGAAGCCACCTACGTCGGCATCCACATGTGGGCCCAGGCCGTCGAGAAGGCCAAGTCCACCGACACCGACAAGGTCATCGCGGCGATGTCCGGCCAGACCTTCAAGGCACCGTCCGGCTTCACGCTGAAAATGGACGAAACCAACCACCACCTGCACAAGCCGGTCTTCATTGGCGAGATCAAGGCCGACGGCCAGTTCAACACCGTGTGGAAGACCAAGGGCCCGATCCGCGCCCAGCCGTGGAGCCCGTTCATTCCGGGTAACGAAGGCAAGCAGAAGCTGTAAGCGTTCGCAAACATCCTCCAGCAGTAATTGGCCGGCCACGGGCTCCAGGTCCGGAGCCGGCCTTTTTTCGGGTGGCAGTTTTTTCAGAGGGATATTCCCATGAGACGTTTCTTGATCTCGCTGGGCCTGGCACTCAGCCTGTGCGCCAGCGGCGCGTGGGCCGATGCCGACCCGGTTGCCCTGAAGGCGCTGGCCTCCGACGATTTCGACGCCAGGCTCGGCGCCATCGCGACCCTCGTTGCGGCTGGCGATGCCGATGCGCGGCGCATTCTGACGGCGCTCTCCGACGACGCGCTGGCGGTGGCCGGCGAGCGGGTCGTCATCGTCGCCGGCGAGCAGGTTCTGGACGCGGCGACGGGGGCGGCGATCAAGCCGGCGCCGGCCAGCCCGGAATCCATCAGCCTGAACAACAGCCTGCGCCAACAGGTGAACAGCGCGCTGGCGGCGCTGCGCCTGTTGTCCGACGACCGGGCCGAACGGCTGGCCTCGGCCAAGTCGCTGCTCTCCGACATGGGCGAGGGCGCCACCCTGCTGCCGCTGCTCGACAAGGCGCTCAAGCAGGAGCAGGACGGCGAGATCAAGCCGATTCTCGTCCAGCTGCGCGCCCAGGCCAGTCTGGCCAGCCCCGACGCAGCCCTGCGCCTGCAGGCGGTCAAGGATCTGTCGAATTCCGCCAGCCCGGCCGTCAAGGCACTGCTGCTGGGCTTGCTCGAAAAGCAGGGCGATACCTTTGTCGAACCGGATGAAAAGGTCCGCGCAGAAGCTCAGTTCGCGGTCAAGGCCATCGATTCGCGGCTGGTGTGGAGCGACCTCTCCGGGCGGCTGTTCACCGGCGTGTCGCTGGGTTCCATCCTGCTGCTGGCGGCCCTCGGGCTGGCCATCACCTACGGGGTGATGGGCGTCATCAACATGGCCCACGGCGAGCTGCTGATGGTCGGCGCCTATTCGGCCTACGCCATGCAGGGCTTGTTCCGCAGCCACCTGCCGGATTACGTCGATTACTACGTCGTCGCCGCGGTGCCGGTGGCCTTTTTTGCCGCCGCGCTGGTGGGGATGGCCATGGAGCGCACGGTGATCCGTCACCTCTACGGCCGTCCACTGGAAACCCTGCTCGCCACCTGGGGCCTGTCGCTGGTGCTGATCCAGGCAGCCCGCCTGCTGTTTGGTGCGCAGAACGTGGAAGTGGCCAACCCGGCGTGGATGTCCGGCGGCCTGCAACTGGCCGACAACCTCTCCTTGCCGTGGAACCGGCTGGTCATCGTGGCCTTCTCGGGCTTCGTGCTGCTGTTGGTGTGGCTGATGATGAACAAGACCCGCTTGGGCATGTTCGTCCGTGCGGTCACCCAGAACCGTCCGATGGCCGGTTGCGTGGGCGTGCCGACGGCGCGCATCGACACCCTGGCCTTCGGCATCGGCTCCGGCATTGCCGGGCTGGGCGGTGTGGCCCTGTCGCAGATCGCCAACGTGGGGCCGGACATGGGCCAGGGCTACATCGTCGATTCCTTCATGGTGGTGGTGCTCGGCGGGGTCGGCCAACTGGCCGGCGCGGTGTGGGCGGCGCTGGGCCTCGGCGTGGTCACCAAGTTCCTCGAAGGCTGGGCCGGGGCGGTGATCGCCAAGATCCTGGTGCTGGTCTTCATCATCGTCTTCATCCAGAAGCGTCCCCAGGGGCTGTTTGCCCTCAAGGGCCGGTTCGTCGAATAAGGGGGCCGCGATGCGCACGCCTGTAACCGTAAAACTGTTCGCCGGCCTCGGCCCCAAGGGCTGGTTCGCCGTGGCGCTGGCCGCCCTGGTGGGCTGGGTGCTGGTGCCGATGGCCCACCTGCTGCTGCCCGAAGGCCACCCGCTGCACGTCTCCACCTACGCCATCACGCTGATCGGCAAGATCCTGTGCTATGCCGTGGTGGCGGTGGCGATGGATCTGATCTGGGGCTTCGGTGGCATCCTGAGCCTCGGCCACGGGGTGTTCTTCGCCCTCGGTGGCTACAGCTTCGGCATGTACCTGATGCGCCAGATCGGTCGCGAGGGCAGCTACCAGAGCGACCTGCCGGACTTCATGGTCTTTCTCGACTGGAAGGAGTTGCCCTGGTACTGGAGCGGTTCCGACCACTTCCTGTGGGCGCTCTTCCTGGCGGTGGCGGTGCCCGGCCTGATTGCCTGGATCTTCGGCTACTTCGCCTTCCGCTCGCGGATCAAGGGCGTGTATTTCTCGATCATCACCCAGGCCCTGACCTACGCGGCGATGCTGTTCTTCTTCCGCAACGAAACCGGCTTTGGCGGCAACAACGGCTTCACCGACTTCAAGCGCATCCTGGGTTACTCCATCACCGCGCCTGAAACCCGGCTGGTGCTGTTCGGCCTGTCGGTGGCCTTGCTGCTCGGCGCGCTAATCCTCGGCCGGGTGCTGATCGCCTCCAAGTTCGGCAAGGTGCTCACTGCAATCCGCGATTCGGAAAGCCGGGTCATGTTCATCGGCTACAACCCGCTGCACTACAAGCTCTTCATCTGGACCTTGTCGGCGATGCTGTGCGGTCTGGCCGGGGCGCTCTACGTGCCGCAGGTGGGCATCATCAACCCGTCGGAAATGTCGGTCGCCAACTCCATCGAAATTGCCATCTGGGTGGCGGTGGGCGGGCGCGGCACCTTGATCGGGCCGGTGCTTGGTGCGGGCATCGTCAATCTGTCGAAGAGCTGGTTCACCACCAGCTTCCCGGAATACTGGCTGTTCTTCCTTGGTCTGCTGTTCATCCTCGTCACCCTGTATCTGCCCCAGGGCGTGGTCGGTGCGTGGGCCAAGCTGCGCAGTCGTAAGGCCGTTGCGCCCGCAGCCCCGGCGCTCGCCCCGAGCGTCAAGGCCGTGGCCGCCACTGAACCCGAATTGCCCGCTGGCAGCGCCGCCAAAGGAGCCTCCGCATGAGAGTCGAATCGAACATCTCCCGCAACGCCCCGGCCGATGGCCAGCAGGAACACTGGGACGGCGAGGCCAGCACCGGCCACGTCCTCAAGCCGGGTGAGCTGGACCTGAGTCACAACGTCATCCTCTACCTGGACGACATCACGGTGAGCTTCGACGGCTTCCGGGCGCTCAACAAGCTGTCGCTGCAGATCGATGCGGGCGAATTGCGCTGCTTCATCGGCCCCAACGGTGCCGGCAAGACCACGATGATGGACGTCATCACCGGCAAGACCCGGCCGGATTCGGGCAAGGCCTTTTTCGGCCAGACCATCGACCTGACCCGCATGACCGAGCCGCAGATCGCCCACGCCGGCATCGGCCGCAAGTTCCAGAAGCCGACCATCTTCGAGAACCACTCGGTGTTCGAGAACCTGGAGCTGGCCCTCAAGACCGACAAGCGGGTCAAGAAGAGTTTGTTTGCCCGCCTGTTTGGCGACGACCTGGACAAGATCGCCGACACCCTCAGGCAGATTCGCCTGACCGACCAGGCCGACCGGCCCGCCGGGCTGCTCTCCCACGGCCAGAAGCAGTGGCTGGAGATCGGCATGTTGCTGGTACAGGACCCGAAGCTGCTGCTGCTGGATGAACCCGTCGCCGGCATGACCGACGACGAAACCGAACGCACCGCCGAGCTGTTTGTGAGCCTGAAGGGCAAGCATTCGCTGATGGTCGTCGAGCACGACATGGCCTTCGTCGAGGCCCTCGGCGGCAAGGTCACCGTGCTGCACGAAGGCTCGGTGCTGGCGGAGGGCGACCTGGCCACCGTGCAGGCCGATCAGCGGGTCATCGAAGTCTATCTGGGACGCTAAATCATGCTCAAGGTCAGCAACCTCAACCAGTATTACGGCGGCTCCCACATTCTGCGCGACCTCAGTTTCGAGGTGCCGATGGGCAAGGTCACCACGCTGCTCGGGCGCAACGGGGTGGGCAAGACCACGCTGCTCAAGACCCTGATGGGCGTTGTGCCGGCCGCCACCGGCAGCATTTCGCTTGGCGGGCAGGACATCACCAAGGCGCCGAGTTACGGCCGTGTGCGCGCCGGCATCGGCTACGTGCCGCAGGGGCGCGAGATCTTCCCGCGCCTGACCGTCGAAGAAAACCTGCTGATGGGCCTTGCCACCCAGCCGGCTGGCGCCGACGTGCCGGCGCGCATTTTCGAGATGTTCCCGGTGCTCAAGCAGATGATGCGGCGGCGCGGTGGCGACCTCTCCGGTGGCCAGCAGCAACAGCTCGCCATCGGGCGGGCGCTGGCCATGGGCCCCAAACTGCTGATCCTCGACGAGCCGACCGAGGGCATCCAGCCGTCGATCATCAAGGACATCGAACGGGCCATCCGCGCACTGGCCGAAACCGGCGAAATGGCCATCCTGCTGGTCGAACAGTATTACGACTTCGCCCTGTCGCTGGCCGATCACTACCTGCTGATGGAACGCGGCGAAATCATCAGTCGTGGCCGCGGCGACGAGATGGGCCCGAATGGCGTGCGGGAGATGCTGGCGGTGTGACGGTGCACCCCTGTGGGTCGGACTTCAGTCCGACAGCATGCGTTGTTCGGGCGCCGATGTCGGACTGAAGTCCGACCCACGGGGCGTCATGCCTTTTGCGGGATTCCGGTACGTAGCTTGCTAAACTTCGCCCATGCTGGCTATTTGTCCTCCCCTTGAAGAAGCCCGGCCCGTGGCCGGCACGCAGCAACGCTGGTACGCCCGTCTCGAGCTTGGCTTCGAAGCCCCCGGCGACGGGCGCACCGTGCTGGCGCATCGCCTGCACAAAGGCCCGTTGCGGGTGCAGAAAGCCCTCTACCCGGAAGGTCCGGAGGTTTGCCACGCGCTGATCCTGCATCCGCCGGCCGGCATTGCCGGTGGTGATGAGCTGACCCTGCAGGTGACGGTGGGCGAGGGGGCGAAGGCCCTGATCACCACCCCCGGGGCCGGCAAGTGGTATCGCAGCAATGGCCCGCTGGCCCGTCAGACCCTCGATTTCGAGGTGGCCGCTGGCGGTGTGCTCGAATGGCTGCCGCAGGAAAGCATCGTTTTCGACCGCGTCAAGGGGCACACCGAAACCCGCGTGCGCTTGGCTGGTGACGCGGTCTTCATCGGACTCGACCTGCTGTGCCTCGGTCGCACCGCTTCCGGCGAACGTTTCACCGAGGGCAGCCTGCGCCTCGCCTCGCGCATCGAACGCGATGGCAAACTCATCTGGAGCGAGCAGGGCCTGATCGAAGGCGGCTCGCGCCTGCTTGAATCGCCGGTCGGCCTGTGCGGCCAGCCGGTGACCGGTACGCTGCTGGTGGCCAGTGAATCCATCGACGCCAGCCTGCTTGCCGCCTGCCGCGAGATTCGCCCGACGGTGGGCGAGGGCGCCGTCACCCGTCTGCCCGGCCTGCTGGTGGCCCGTTATCTCGGCCCGTCGGGCGAGCCGGCGCGCGCCTGGTTCGTCGCCCTGTGGGCTGCATTGCGCCCGGCACTCGCCGGCCGTGCCGCCAGCGTGCCGCGCATCTGGCACACCTGAACCCTTTTCCCCAGGAGAACCCATGGAACTGACCCCCCGCGAGAAGGACAAGCTCCTCATCTTCACCGCCGGCCTGCTCGCCGAACGCCGCAAGGCTCGCGGCCTCAAGCTCAACTATCCGGAGGCGGTGGCCTTCATCAGCGCCGCCGTGCTCGAAGGCGCCCGTGACGGCCGCACCGTGGCCGAGCTGATGAACTACGGCACCACGCTCTTGACCCGCGCCGACGTGATGGAAGGCGTGCCGGAAATGATCCCCGACATCCAGGTGGAAGCCACCTTCCCGGACGGCACCAAGCTGGTCACCGTTCACCAACCCATCGTCTGAGGCCCCGCCATGATCCCCGGTGAAATCGAAGCCCTCGACGGCGAGCTGGAACTCAACGTCGGCCGCGCCACCCTCAGCCTGGTCGTCGCCAATACCGGCGACCGGCCGATCCAGGTCGGCTCCCACTACCACTTTGCCGAAACCAACGCCGCCCTCGATTTCGACCGGGCTGCCGCGCGGGGCTTCCGCCTCAACATCGCCGCCGGCACCGCCGTGCGCTTCGAGCCCGGCCAGACCCGCACGGTGGAGCTGGTAGCCCTTGCCGGCGACCGCAAGGTCTTCGGCTTCAACGCCAAAGTGATGGGAGCGCTGTAAATGGCAAAGATCTCGCGCCGCGCCTATGCGGAAATGTTCGGCCCCACCACTGGTGACCGGGTACGCCTGGCCGACACGGAACTGTGGATCGAAGTCGAGAAGGACTACACCATCTACGGTGAGGAAGTGAAGTTCGGCGGTGGCAAGGTGATCCGCGACGGCATGGGCCAGGGCCAGCGCCTCGCCGCCGAAGTGGCCGACACGGTGATCACCAACGCGCTGATCCTCGACCACTGGGGCATCGTCAAGGCCGACATCGGCCTCAAGAACGGGCGCATCAGCGCCATCGGCAAGGCCGGCAACCCGGACATCCAGCCGGGTGTCACCATCGCCATCGGCGCCGCCACCGAGGTCATTGCCGGTGAAGGCATGATCGTCACCGCCGGCGGTATCGACACCCACATCCACTTCATCTGCCCGCAGCAGATCGAAGAAGCGCTGATGAGCGGCGTCACCACCATGATCGGTGGCGGCACCGGGCCGGCCACCGGCACCTATGCCACCACCTGCACGCCGGGTCCGTGGCACATCGCCCGCATGTTGCAGGCGGCCGATGCCTTTCCGATGAACCTGGGTTTTCTGGGCAAGGGCAACGTCAGCCTGCCCGACCCGCTGCGCGAGCAGGTGGAGGCCGGCGTCATCGGCCTCAAGCTGCACGAAGACTGGGGCACCACCCCGGCGGCCATCGACAACTGCCTTTCTGTTGCCGAAGAGATGGACATCCAGGTCGCCATCCACTCCGACACCCTCAACGAATCCGGCTTCGTCGAAACCACCGCCGCCGCCTTCAAGGGCCGCAGCATCCACACCTTCCACACCGAGGGCGCTGGCGGCGGCCACGCCCCGGACATCGTCAAGCTGGCCGGCCTGCCCAACGTGCTGCCCAGCTCCACCAACCCGACCCGGCCGTACACCATCAACACCATCGACGAGCACCTCGACATGCTGATGGTGTGCCACCACCTCGACCCGGCCATCGCCGAGGACGTGGCCTTCGCCGAAAGCCGCATCCGCCGCGAGACCATCGCCGCCGAAGACATCCTCCACGACATCGGCGCGCTGTCGATGTTCTCGTCCGACTCGCAGGCCATGGGGCGGGTTGGCGAGGTGATCATCCGCACCTGGCAAACCGCTCACAAGATGAAGGTCCAGCGCGGCGCGCTGCCCGGCGACACGGCCAGGAGCGACAACTTCCGCGCCAGGCGGTACATCGCCAAATACACCATCAACCCGGCCATCACCCACGGCATCAGCCACGTGGTTGGCTCCATCGAGCCGGGCAAGCTGGCCGACCTGGTGATCTGGAAACCGGCCTTCTTCGGCGTCAAGCCGAGCCTGATCCTCAAGGGCGGCATGATCGCTGCCGCAGCCATGGGCGACGCCAACGCGTCCATTCCCACACCCCAGCCGGTGCACTACAAGCCCATGTTCGGCGCCTTCGGCGGCGGCCTCAAAACCTCGCTGACCTTCGTTTCCCAGGCCGCTCTTTCCAGCGGCAACCTCGACGAGCTGAAGCTCTCCAAGCCACTCGAAGCCGTGCGCAACATCCGCGGCGTCACCAAGTCGTCGATGATCCACAACGACTGGCAGGGTGACATCAGCGTCGATCCCGAAACCTACGAAGTCCGCGCCGGCGGCGAAATCCTCACCTGTGAGCCGGCCAGCGTGCTGCCGATGGCGCAGCGTTATTTCCTGTTCTGAGCGCGATACTCCCTGTGGGTCGGACTTCACGTCCGACATCACGGGTTCAGCGCGCCTTGCCGGACTGAAGTCCGACCTACATGAGACTGTTGAGATGCTTCTGATCGAAACCCTTTACACCGGCGAGGCCGCTTCCACCGCCCGTCTGCAACTCGACTTCGACGCCCGCACCAAGAGCCGCCTGCGCACGCAGCTGGCCGATGGCGAGGAGGTCGGCCTGTTCCTGCCGCGCGGCACCATCCTGCGTGGTGGCGACCGGCTGCTGGCGCAGGATGGGCGCGTCGTCGCGGTTGTTGCGGCGCCGGAAGACCTGCTCGAAGCACGCTGTGCCAACGCCGAGGCGCTGGCCCGGGTCGCCTATCACCTGGGCAACCGCCACGTGGCGGTACAGGTGGGCGCCGGCTGGCTGCGCATCCAGGCTGACCATGTGCTGAAGACCATGCTGGTTGGCCTGGGCGCCGAGGTGTCGGATCTCACCGCCGCCTTCGAACCCGAAGCCGGCGCCTATGCCCACGGCCACCACCACGCCGAGCGCGGCGCTACCGAAGCGAAGATCCACCAGTACAAATGAGTGACTCCAGGCCATCCTCCCCCTGTGGGTCGGACTTTAGTCCGACAACATGCGTTCAGCTTGGCGCTATCGGGCTGAAGTCCGACCCACTGCCATGAGCTTGCCGCTGATCCGCCTGCTGCAACTGGTCAGCCCCGCGCTGCCGGTCGGCGCCTACACCTACTCGCAGGGGCTGGAGTGGGTGGTGGATACCGGCGCCGTCAAGACCGAAGCCCAGGTTGGCGAATGGATCGGTGATGCGCTGGCGGGAGCTTTCGGCGGCTACGAGCTGCCCCTGCTGGCCCGCCTGATGGAAGCCTGGCAGGCTGGTGACGATGCCAGCGTGGCCGAACTCAATGCCCGTTGCCTGGCCAGCCGCGAAACGTCCGAGCTGCGCGCCGAAACCGTCCAGATGGGCTATTCGCTGGTGCGCCTGCTGGTGGATCTGCCGGCCTTCAACAGCCTGCCGGGCTGGCTGGCGCGCCTGCGGGCGATCGAGGATCCGGCGTTTCCGACTGCCTGGGCAGCGGTGGCGGTGGCGTGGGGCGTCGCGCCCGAGCCGGCCCTCACCGGCTACGCCTGGGCGTGGATCGAAAACATGGTGATGGCGGCGGTCAAGGCCGTGCCGCTCGGCCAGGCCTCCGGTCAGCGCCTGCTCTCGAAGCTGGCGGCCGACGTGCCGGCCCGGGTTGCCGAGGCGCTGGCGTCGCCGCCCGCTGCCTGGTCCAACTTCCAGCCGGGGCTGGCAATTGCCAGCGCCCGGCACGAAACCCAGTATTCGCGCCTGTTCCGCTCTTGAGCGGGGCAGGCCCGGCAAGACAACGACAACAAGGAATTTCTGATGAATGCCCAACCCCTCCGCGTCGGTATCGGCGGCCCCGTCGGCTCTGGCAAGACCGCCCTGACCCTGGCCCTGTGCCAGGCCCTGCGTGAGAAGTACGATCTGTGCGTGGTGACCAACGACATCTACACCGCCGAGGACGCCCAGTTTCTGGTGCGCAACGAGGCGCTGGAGCCCGAGCGCATCATCGGTGTGGAAACCGGTGGCTGCCCGCACACGGCGATTCGCGAGGACGCCTCGATCAACCTGGAAGCCGTCGACCGCCTGATCCGCCTGTTTCCCAAGGTCGAGCTGATCTTCGTGGAGTCCGGCGGCGACAACCTGGCGGCGACCTTCTCGCCGGAGCTGTCCGACCTGACCCTCTATGTGATCGACGTGTCGGCTGGCGACAAGATCCCCCGGAAAGGCGGGCCTGGCATCACCAAGAGCGACCTGCTGGTGATCAACAAGATCGACCTGGCGCCAATGGTCGGCGCCTCTCTCGAAGTGATGGCGCGTGATTCGAAAAAGATGCGCGGCGAGCGGCCCTTCATCTTCAGTAATCTCAAGACTGGCCAGGGCCTCGCCGAGATCATCGCCTTCATCGAAAAGCAGGGTCTTCTGGCCCCGGCTTGAGCGCTGCGCGTACCAAAGCTGTCATGGGTTTGGGGTATGCTGGCGGTGCGTCGAAAGCCGGCAGCGTTCCGGATCCAGGGCGCCGTTTTTATCATCTCCAATAAGTACGCAAAGGGAACAGCTATGAGCGAGCAGAACACAAATTTCGAAGAGTTCTATGGCTACAAGTACGAGGAGCTGACCCTCGGCCAGAGCGCGGTATATGCACGGACCGTGACTGAAGCCGACATCCTGGCCTTCGCCGGCGTGAGTGGTGACTTCAACCCGGTGCACATCAACGACGAACTGGCCACCGCCAGCATGTTCGGTGGTCGCATCGCTCACGGCATGCTGTCCGCCAGCTTCATCTCCACCGTGTTCGGCATGAAGCTCCCCGGCCCGGGCTGCATCTATCTGTCCCAGAGCCTCAAGTTCAAGGCCCCGGTGAAGATCGGCGACACCGTCGTGACCCGCTGCACCATCAAGGAACTGACCCCCGAGAAGCGCAAGGCCAAGTTTGACACCGTGTGTACGGTGAAGGGCAAGGTTGTGCTCGAAGGCGAAGCCGACATCATGGTGCCGGCCCGCTAAGCCTGCCCCGATGCTTCGATGCGACGCCAGCCTGCGGGCTGGCGTTTTTGTTTGGTGCGGCGGGAAGGCTGCTGTAGCGCTTTTGAACGGTATATGATTAATCGTCTGGGCTAAGCACGAAAAGTGATGAACAAACACCCGATTCGCTTGGTGTCAATATTCGTTGTGTTGGTGCTGGGTGCGCTTTTCGTGCTCTGGTGGTCCGGCAGAGATGCGCAGCCATCGCCTTCTTCTGCCAGCCCGGCATCGGAAAAAGCGCTTTCCCCGGTAATCGAAGCCCGCCAGTTGCGCCTGGGCCTGAATATCGCGGCGGACAGTGCCCTGCACGCCGCCGCCGTGAAGTTCGCCGAGCAGGTCGGGGAGCGGAGCGCAGGCCGGCTGCAAGTCCTGGTGTTTCCCGACCAGCAACTGGGTAGCGACGACCAGATGCTGGAAATGGCCCGCAACGGCACCCTCGACCTGGTGCTGACCCCGACCGCCAAGCTCAGCTCCGCCATCCCGGCCATGCAGTACGCCGATCTGCCGTTCTATTTTTCCAGCCGTGAAGAGCTGTATGCCATGCTCGACGGCGAGCCCGGACGCCTGCTGCTCTCCAAGCTGACCGCCATCGATCTGGTCGGCCTGACTTTCTGGGAAAATGGCTTCAAGCAATTTACGGCCAACACGCCGATCCGGCATCCGGAGGATTTCGCCAGGCTGCGCATCCGCACCATGAAAAGCCGGATCATTGCCGACCAGTTCGAGAAGCTCGGCGCCAAGGCCATTCCAATCGATTTCCATGCGACCTACAAGGCGCTGGCCGACGGTGCCGTCGACGGCCAGGAGAACCCGCTGGTGGCGATTGTCGGGATGCGCTTTCATGAGGTGCAGAAGCACCTGACGCTGAGTAATCACGCTTACCTGGCCTACGTTTTCTCGGTCAGCAAATCGGTGTTCGAATCCCTGCCACCCGATCTGCGCGAGATCATTCAGCGTACAGCACAGGAGCTGACGGTCTGGGAGCGGGCTGAAACCTTGCGTCGCGAGGCCCGCTTGATCGAGACGATCCGCGCTGCCGGCGTGACGATCCACACCCTGACCCCCGAGGAGCGGCTCGAGTTCAAGAATGCGCTGGCGCCGACGGCCGACAAGTTCGGTTTCGAGGTCGGCTACGACCTGCTGATGAAGACCGACGAGTTGCGCTATCCCAGGCAGGAGGTGGCGGCACCGGGCTCGCGTCGTGTCTCGCCGCTCGTGATGGGTGTCGATGCCGACTTTTCCATGCGCAGTGCCCAGGGCGGCGGGGCGATCTATCGGGGTGTGCAGTTGGCAGTCGAGGAGATCAATGCCGGCGGGGGATTGTTGGGCGTTCCGTTGCGGGTGATCGGTCGCGACCATGCCACCAGTTCGCAGATCGGACGACAGAACCTTGAGCACTTCGCGGCGGTGCCATCCCTGCTGGGGGTCGTCGGCGGGGTACAGACAGCGGTGATCATGGATGAAATCGAGGACATTCACCGCCTGAAAATTCCCTTCCTGATTCCGTGGGGTACCGGGCAGAGCCTGACGGAGCACGGGCTGCGGCCCAGCTACACTTTCCGCATCGCGGTCACGGACAATCTGGCGGCCCCGTTTCTGCTCGAGCGGGCCTTGCGCGCCAGCCCGCATGTTGTGGTGCTGCTCGAGCGCTCTGCCTGGGGGCGCAGCAATCACGACGCATTGAAGCCGCTGATCGACAAGCTGCCCGCCGGGCAGGTCGACATCGAATGGTTCAATGTCGGAGACGCCGGCACCGAGACCAAAGTCCATGTGCTGGCCGAGGGCCGCGCCGGTGCGATGATCCTGATCGCCAATGTGCTCGAAAGCCAGAAGATCGTTCAGACCATGGCCAGGCAGGAAAAGCCGCTGCCCATCTTTGCGCATGTGGCGCTGACCGGTGGTGATTTCTGGACCAACACGCAGGTGGCACTCAAGCGTGTCGATCTGCGTTTCGTGCAGTCGATCCTGATGGCCGATGCCGACACCCACCCCGGACTCCGGAAGTTTGTTCAGCGTTACCGTGAGCGCTACTCCCTGCAGGGCGATGAAATGATTCCATCCCTGATTGCCAGCGTGCATGCCTATGACCTGACCCATCTGCTGGCCCGGGCGGTCAGGCAGGCCGGAAGCGCCGATCGCATTGCGGTGCGAAATGCCCTGGAAGCGCTGCGTTTTCATTCCGGCGTGCTGCGCGACTACAAGTCGCCCTTCACGGCGGATCGTCATGATGCGCTGGAGCGCGCGCAGCTGCGGCTGGCACGTTTCGACGCCCGCGGTAGGATTGTTGCTGCCGAATGAAACTCACCTTTATCACCCGTAGTGTCCGGCGCCGCATCACGTGGGTTTTTGGCCTGTTCGTGGCCCTGTCGATGGTCACGGTGGCAAGCACCGTCGGCTTTCGGCTCCATTCGACGATCACGACTAACCTGACCCACGAACTTGAGGGACGGGCCCGCCAGGACGCCCAACTGCTCCTGCAGCGCATCGAGTATCTGCTCGAAAGTGCCCAGATTCTCGTCAGGAATCCGTTCGTCATCAATGGGCTGAATGACAGCCAGGGGCGCGAGACCTATCTGCCCGACCTCATCAAGAACTTCCGTGAAGGTCGGGACGTGTATGCGGTGGCGCTGCTGGGCTATGACGGCAAGGCGGTTTATTCCAGCCTCGAAACCCTGCCCACCTACGACGATTCGGGGGCGCTGCGCAGCACCCTTGCCAACGGTGTCGTCAGCTATCAGATTGATCGGACGCTGGGCCACTGGGTCGTTTTTGTTCCGGTCACCTACTACAACACGACCCAGGGGGTCCTGGTGGTGGTCTACGATCTGGGCGCCGTGGCCCGGCGTGTGCTGCCTCCTGACCCCTTGCTGGGACATCGCCTGAGCCTCGACGCCAAACTGCTCTTCGAGAATGAGGCCAGCAATGCCAGCGATCTGTTGATCGCCCGTCAGGCCCTGACCGCTCAGCATCGGGGGGTTCTGGACGGCGGGCTTGGCCTGCAGCTTGAAGTCTCGGCGCCTCGCCAGTACTTCCTGGCTCCGGCGTTCAGCGCCGTCGCCGATGTGGCGTTTCTCGGACTCTTGCTGACCCTGGTCGCCATCGCCATCGCCTACCGGATCGGCTTCACGATCTCACGCCCCATCGTGCTGCTCAGGCAGCGCGTCGCTGCCGCCGACGGCAGTCCGGAGCGGCACTGTGCGCCGCTGGGGACCCATGATGAACTCGAAGAGCTGGCCGAAATGTTCGATCAGCGCACCCACGAGTTGCGGGACATTCAGATTCACCTCGAAGACCTGGTCGCCCGGCGTACCCAGGAGCTTGAGGTGGCCAAGGAAGCTGCCGAGGAGGCCAGCCGCTTCAAGAGCAGCTTCCTGGCCAACATGAGCCACGAGATCCGCACACCAATGAATGCCATTGTCGGGCTGACCCATTTGATCCGGCGAGCGGCGGTCGATCCGCGGCAGATCGATCAGCTGGACAAGGTTTCGCAGGCAGCGAAGCATCTGCTGGGCATCATCAACGACATTCTCGATTTCTCGAAGATCGAAGCCGGCAAACTCACCATTGAAAACGTCGACTTTGAACTGGATCGCGTCTTTCACAGCCTCAACGATCTGATCGGCGAGCGCGCCGCAGAAAAGAATCTGGAAATCATCAACCGCATCGACCCCGCGATTCCCGAAGTCTTGCACGGTGACCAGTTGCGCCTTGGCCAGGTGCTGGTGAATTTCGCGAGCAACGCAGTCAAGTTCACCGAAGCGGGCAGTGTGGTCTTTCGTGTCCGTCTGCTGAACGAGGAGGCCGGAACCCTGTTGGTGCGTTTCGAAGTCAGCGACACCGGTATCGGCTTGAGCGAGGAGCAGCGCAGCCACCTTTTCGAGGCCTTCGTCCAGGCCGATGCCTCGACGACGCGCAAGTTCGGCGGAACCGGGCTCGGCCTGGCCATCAGCAAGCGCCTTATTGACCTCATGGGCGGCCGGGTCGGCGTCGAAAGCAACGTGGGGCAGGGCAGCACTTTCTGGTTCGAACTGCCGCTGCAGCGGGCGGCCAGCGCCAAGACCTCGGGCGCCAGCGTGAAACTGGACGAGAACCTCAAGGTGCTGGTGGTGGATGACAACGCCGATGCCCGCCTGGCTCTGGATGACATGCTCAGGGCCTTTCCGGTGCGGGTTGCGACGGCCGATTCGGGCGAGCAGGCCCTGCGCTTGACCCGCGAAGCCCTGCAGGCCGGCCGTCCCTTCGACCTGGTACTGATGGACTGGGCCATGCCCGGCATGGATGGCATCGAAACCTGCCGCCATATTCTGGCGCTTGGCACGGCGCCCAAAATCATTCTGGCGACGGCCTACAGCAGTGAATGGACCTGCGAGCAACTGAACGCCATGGGCATCGCCACCCAGTTGAGCAAACCGCTCACCCCGTCCACGCTGCACGACGCCATTGCCGGCATCTTCTCCGGAAACGGATCGATGAGAGCCGACACCAGCGCCGTCATCGACCTGTCCCCGCTACGTGGCCGTTACATCCTGCTGGTCGAGGACAATCCGGTTAACCAGGAGGTCGCGCTGGCCTTGCTGGAGGAAACCGGTCTGCGTGTCGACCTGGCTGATGATGGTCTGGAGGCGCTCCGGAAGGCCTCGAACACGGCTTACGACCTGATCCTGATGGACGTGCAAATGCCCAAGATGGATGGCCTGGAAGCTACGCGCCGCCTGCGCCAGCTGCCCCAGTGCGCGTCCACCCCGATACTGGCCATGACCGCCAATGCCTTCGATGAAGATCGGCGGGCCTGCCTGGATGCGGGGATGAATGATCACGTCGCCAAACCGGTCGACCCTGACAGCCTGTTCATGGCCTTGATTCACTGGATGCCCAGGCGCACAACGGTCGTGGAGGGCAGCCCATCCGGGACGGCCGGCCGCGACCAGGAGGAAGAACTGCTCCGGCAGCTTGGGCTGGTTGAAGGCCTTGACCTGGACTTCGGTCTGGCCAGGGTTCGCGGCAAGTTTTCCACTTACACGCGGCTGCTTACCATTTTTGCGGCCACTCACCAGGATGAAGCCGAGCGGATCACGGCCGCCCTGGATTGTGCCGACATGGACGAAGCGCAACGGGCCGCGCACTCCCTCAAAGGCAGTGCCGGCAGCCTTGGGCTGTTGCACATCCAGAAAATTGCTGCGGCGATCGAAGCGCCGCTCAAAGCCCGTGCCGACAACGCGCTTGCCCTGGCCCGGTTGCCCCTGGCCGAACTGGCGCGCGAACTGCCTGCGCTGATGTCGCGGCTCCATCAACTGCTGGGATCGTAGCTGCTCGGCCAAGGTCCTCCGGATTCCCGGTATTTTTTGGCGGCCCATCTGATTCACCGTTCGGTTGAGCCGGGCCGCCATCAGCCTTTGACGGATGAATCTGGATCACGTGCAAATAACCGCAAGGTGCTGTGCCGAGTGTATGCAGGAATGACGTACGCGACGCTTAAGCATCCGGCAGGACGGCTGCTACCATCCGTCCATGACGCTCTACCATGACCTTGCCGACAAGACCGCTGCGCTGATCGCCGATGGGGTGCTGCGCCCCGGCGACCGTCTGCCATCCGTCCGCCAGACTTGCCGTATCCACGGCATTGCACCGGTCACGGTGACCCAGGCCTACCACCTGCTCGAGAGCCGGGGGCTGATCGAGGCGCGACCGAAGTCGGGCTATTTTGTCCGGGCGCGGCTTGGGCAGCGCTTGCCGGAGCCCGAAATGACCCGGCCGGTGGGGCATTCGACGCAACTGGAGGTGAGCGATTTCATCTTCGAGATTCTCGACAGCGTCAAGGATCCGGCTGTCGTCCCGCTGGGCTCCAGCTTCCCCAGCCCCTGGTTGTATCCCCTCGACAAGCTCGGGCGCTTTTTGGCTGCCGCGGCACGGCACCTCGACCCGCTGTCCACCGTCACCGACCTGCCGCCGGGCAACGACGAGCTGCGCCGCCAGCTGTCGCTGCGCTACCTGGCGCATGGCGCCAACGTGTCACCCCAGGAGATTGTCATCACCTCCGGCGCCATGGAGGGGCTCAACCTGTGCCTGCAGGCGGTGACCCGGCCGGGCGATCTGATCGCCATTGAATCGCCGACCTTCTATGCTGGCCTGCAGGCCAGCGAGCGGCTGGGGCTCAAGGTGATCGAGATTCCGACGCATCCGCGGGAAGGCATCAACCTGATGGCCCTGGAGGACGCGCTGCGCCATCACCCGATCAAGGCCTGCCTGTTCATGCTCAACTTCGCCAACCCGACCGGCAGCCTGGTGCCGGATGCGCGCAGGCGGGCGCTGGTCGAGTTGCTCGACCGCCACGATGTGCCGCTGATCGAGGACGACGTGTACGCGGAGCTGCACTTCGGCCCGCAGGCGCCCCTGTGCAGCAAGGCGGTGGACCCGAACGGACGGGTCATGCATGTTTCGTCCTTTTCCAAATGCCTGGCGCCGGGCTATCGCATCGGCTGGGTTGCCGCCGGGCGCTATGCCGGGCTGATCCAGCGCCAGAAGCTGTCCACCAGCCTGGCGACGACCGTTCCGGTACAGATCGCCATGGCCGATTACCTGAAGCAGGGTGGCTACGAAAACCACCTGCGTCATCTGCGCCGTGTTCTGGCCACCCAGGAGGCGGCGCTGGTGGACGCCGTGGAAACCCACTTTCCGGAAGGTACCCGGCTGGCTCGCCCGCTGGGCGGCTATTTCCTGTGGCTGGAACTGCCTCGCAAGGTGGATGCCCTGCTGCTGCACCGGCAGGCTTTGGCGCAAGGCATCAGCATTGCACCGGGGCCGATCTTTTCGGCCAAGCGGGAATTTGGCAACTGCATTCGCCTCAACTTCGGCCACCCGCTTGAGACCCGTCAGCAGGAAGCGGTCGCCACGCTGGGACGACTGGTAGCCACCCAATTGCAGGCCTGAAATCTGTGCCCATTCAAAACACGACAATCTGAATCTGTTTTCATTATCTTGCGGGTGATTTACTCCTGACCCAGGAGGAATCACCAAATGAACAAGCCCGTCAGCAAAGTCCGCGAAGCCAAACTGGAGCTGTACCGGAAGAAGGGAAAGATCCACGCCCGCGAGGTGCGCGGTCGTTTCAACACGATCCGCTGGGCCATGGTCTGGTTCACCCAGATCATTTTTTACGGCGCCTGCTGGCTCCAGTGGGGTGGCCGTCAGGCCGTCCACTTCGACATCGTCCACGAGAAGTTCTACCTGTTCGGTCTGGTGTTGTGGCCGCAGGATGCCTTGCTGGCGGCGATTGCACTGATCCTTGCCGCCACCGGGCTGTTTCTCGTCACCGCCCTGGCCGGGCGCCTGTTCTGTGGTTTCGCCTGCCCGCAGACGGTCTACACCGCGATCTTCATGTGGGTGGAGGCGAAGGTGGAGGGCGATCACCTGTCCCGCCTCAAGCTCGACCAGTCTCCACCGAGCCTGCGCAAGCTGGCCCTGCGCGGCACCAAGTACGTGCTGTGGGGGCTCATCGCGGCATGGACGGCGATCACCTTTGTCGGCTACTTCACGCCGATCCGCGAACTGCTGCCCGCCGTGGCCGGCTGGAACCTGGGGCCGTGGGAAGCTTTCTGGCTGATCTTCTACGCATTGTTCACCTACGTGCAGGCTGGCTTTGCCCGCGAGGCGGTGTGCCAGCACATGTGCCCGTATTCACGCTTCCAGGGCGTGATGTTCGACAACACCACGCGCACCGTCAGCTACGACGTGCAGCGCGGCGAGCCCCGCAAGGGCAAGGGTGGCGGCGACTGCATCGACTGCGGCATCTGCGTGCAGGTGTGCCCCACCGGCATCGACATTCGCGATGGCCTGCAATACCAGTGCATCAACTGCGGCCTGTGCGTGGATGCCTGCGACGAGGTGATGACCAAGGTCGCCAAACCAGTGAGCCTGATCCGCTTTGCCTCCGAGCAGGAGCTGGCCGGCATGCCCCGGCACAGCGCCCGGCCACGGCTGGCGGTGTATGCGGGCCTGCTGGGCCTGTTCGTCGCCCTGGGTGCATGGACGGTGACCCAGCGGTCACTGCTGCTGGTGGATGTGCTGCGCGACCGGGGCAGCCTGGCCCGGGAGGCCAGCGACGGACGCATCGAAAACGCCTACACCCTCAAGCTGGCCAACCTCGCCGAAGAGCCCCGGGACTTCGAGGTGGCGGTGAGCGGCCTGCCCGGCATCGAACTGCTCGGCCCCACCCGCTTCGCCGGCGAGCCGGGGAGCATCCGGGAGGTGCGCGTCACCGTCGTGGCGCCGCCCGATGCCGGCAAATCCGGCGCCAGCCCCATCGCCTTTGTGGTCAAGGCCGCCGGTGATCCGGCGACCCGGGTTACCGAAAAGAGCACCTTCGTCCTGCCCTGAACCCAGTTTCCGAATTTATCTCGCCATGTACCTTTACAACGAAACCGACCAGCGTCTGGTGGACGACCGGGTTGTCCAGTTCCGCGATCAGATGACGCGCTTTCTGGACGGCCGTCTGTCCGAAGACGACTTCCGCCCCCTGCGCCTGCAGAACGGCCTTTACGTGCAGCGCCACGCGCCGATGCTGCGCGTCGCCATTCCCTACGGCACGCTGGCCAGCCACCAGTTGAGGAAGCTCGCCGACATTGCCCGCCGCTTCGACCGGGGTTACGGGCACTTCACGACGCGCAGCAACATTCAGTTCAACTGGGTGCGGCTGGAGGACACGCCGGACATCCTGGCCGAGCTGGCCACCGTGCAGATGCACGCCATCCAGACCTCCGGCAACTGCATCCGCAACATCACCACCGACCAGTTTGCCGGCGTGGCCGCCGACGAGCTGTTCGACCCGCGCCCCTACTGCGAGATCGTTCGGCAGTGGTCCACGCTGGCGCCGGAATTCCTGTTCCTGCCGCGCAAGTTCAAGATCGCCATTTCCGGCGGTGCGGAGGACCGCGCCGCGGTGCGCTTCCATGACATTGGCGCCAGCGCGCGGGTGGCGGACGATGGCCGGATCGGCTTCGAGATCTTTGTGGGTGGTGGCCTCGGGCGCACGCCGATGGTCGGCAAGACGATCAAGGACTTCCTGCCCCGCGAGGAATTGCTCAACTACTTTGAAGCCATTCTGCGGGTCTATAACCGCTACGGCCGGCGCGACAACAAGTACAAGGCGCGCATCAAGATCCTCGTGAAGGACTTGAGCCTCGAAGGCTTTGCGAAGGAAGTCGAAGACGAATGGGCGTGGAGCCGGGGCGGCCCCGCAAGCATTGCCGAGCAGACCTTCCGGGACATGGAGGCCTTCTTCGCCCGCGCCGACCACGCGCCCGCCGATGCCGATGACCCGGCCTACCGGCAGGCGCTGCACGACTCGCGCGCCTTTGCCCGCTGGGTCGAGCGCAATGTGGCGCCCCATCGGGCAAACGGCTACGCCATCGTCACTTTGTCTCTCAAGAAGACCGGTGCCCCACCGGGCGACGCCATCGCCGAGCAGATGGACGGTGTTGCCGACTTGGCCGAGCGCTTCAGTGCCGGCGAGATCCGGGTCAGTCACGAGCAGAACCTGGTGCTGCCCCACGTCGCCCGCAAGGATTTGCCGGCCCTGTGGGAAGGCGCGCGCGCCCTCGGCCTGGCGACGCCCAACATCGGTCTGCTGACCGATCTGGTGTGCTGCCCCGGCGGCGATTTCTGCTCGCTGGCCAATGCCCGTTCCATCCCGGTGGCAGCGGCCATCCAGCAGCGTTTCGACGATCTGGACTACCAGTTCGACCTGGGCCCGCTGGAACTCAACATGTCCGGTTGCGTGAATGCCTGCGGCCATCACCACATCGGCCATATCGGCATTCTCGGCGTCGATAAGAACAACGAGGAGTGGTACCAGGTGACCATCGGCGGCCGCGAAGGCGCCCGTGCTGCGCTGGGCAAGGTGATCGGCCCGTCGTTTGCGGCCGGGCAGATTCCCGACGTGATCCAGCGTCTGGTGGAGGTTTATCTGGCGGCCCGCCATGAGGGCGAGATTTTTATCGACGCGGTCGAGCGGATCGGCCTGGAGCCCTTCAAGGCGCGGGTGTATGGAGGTGCGGCATGAATACCCTGATCAGGAATGGTCAAGTCGTTGAAGACGGCTGGCAGTGGATCGATGCGGATGAGGCGCTGCCGGCCGCGCGCCTGGAGACCGGCGGACGTTTACTGTTGCCGCTGGCGTTGTGGCTGGCCCACCGTGCAAGCCTCGATCCCGCGCGTGCCGGCGTGTGGCTCGGCCCGGATGACGAGCTGGAATCCGTATTGCCATGGCTGGCCGACATGCCGCTGATCGCCATCCGCTTTCCGGTGTTCACCGACGGGCGCGGCTATTCCCTGGCCCGCCTGCTGCGCAATCGCCACGGCTACAGGGGCGAACTGCGGGCGGTGGGTGACGTGCTGCGCGACCAGTTGTACTTCCTGCATCACTGCGGCTTCGATGCCTTCCTGCTGCGCGCCGATCAGTTGCCGCATGAGGCGCTGGCGGCCTTCCGGGATTACTCTTGGGAGCCGGTCACTGGTCGCCGGGTTTCTCCCTCGATGTGAAGGTGTCTCGATGAGCATGTCTGACAGCAGCGCCCCCGGCCTGTCCGATCATTCCCGCGGCGTGCTGGCGGCCCTGGTCGTGGTCCTGTGCTGGTCCGGCTTCAACATTGTTTCCCGCCTGGGAAGCAAGGGGGTGATGACGCCCTTCGACATTGCCGCGCTGCGTTATGGCGTATCGGGCGTGATCGCGCTTCCGTATTTCATGGCCCGCGTTCCGCCGCGGGACTGGCCCCGTTACGGGGTGCTGGCGCTGTTTGGCGGGCTGGGCTACGGCCTGCTGGTGTATTCGGGCTTTGCCTTTGCGCCAACGGCCCATGCCGGGGTGTTCGTGAATGGCGGCATCCCGTTCTGGACTATCGTCATCGTGGCGCTGATGTCCGGCTTCAGGCTGGAACGCCACATCGTGATGGCCCTGTTGCTGTCGAGCGCAGGGCTGCTCCTGATCGGCTACGAAAGCCTGGTCGCGCCTGACGCAGGATCCCGCTGGATCGGTGACATCCTGTTTCTGCTGGCGGCGTTGTCATGGGCAGTGTTCGGCCTCTTGATGCGGCGCTGGATGGTCAGGCCGCAACTGGCGATCAGCGGGGTGGCGACGTTTTCATTGCTGATCTACATGCCCGTTTACCTGCTCTGGCTGCCCAAGGCGATTGCCGCCAGTCCGGCCGCCGAAATTGCCTTGCAGGGCGTCTATCAGGGACTGGTCGCGGCACTGCTGGCGGGGGGCATGTACAGCTACGCGAATCAGAAGATCGGGTCGTGCCAGGCCTCAATGATGCTGGCCCTGGTGCCGGGAGTTTCGGCCGTCGGCGCGTTTTTCATGCTGGGTGAAGCGCTGAGCCTGCATGTCGTGCTGGGGATTGTCGTGGTGTCGATCGGAGCGATTCTCGGCGCCATGCCGAGCGGCGGGGTGATGAGTCTGCTGAGGCGCTCGGGGGATGCCTAGCTTCCGCGCCAGCTGCTGCCCGGCGCGCCTCGTTTGGAATGGGTTGCGTGATGGCTTGCACAAGCGCTGTCACGGATTCGTCCATCGTTACGTCTGCGCAAAATGCACGGTGATCAGCTGACCCGAGGAGGCCTTTCCCAGTAGTGTATTGGGGCCTTCATACTCGTCAGCCTCTTTGACTCCGGCTTCAATCTGCTCCATGGGGATGCCATTTTCGGCAAAGAAGACCTGAACGGCGCGTACTCGCTTGCCCAGCAGAACCGGGTTGTAGTTCGTCGCCGGATTGTTGCCGAAACCGGTAATGGTCACGTGCACGTCGGGCTTGATCTGAAGGATCAGAGTGATGTCCGCCAAAAAGCGTGCGTAGTCCGGTTTGAGGTGATCCTTGTTGTTTTCAAACGCGACCTGGGTCTCAATGGCCAGTTTTGCAGATGGCTCGCTATCGCCCAGTTCTGCCATGACCTGGAATGTACTGGCCCGTTTTACAAGGTCTTCAGCCAGTTCCTGCCAGGCACCTGCTCCCGTCGCACTTTTTGCCGCATCGGTGGGCGGCACACTGGAAAAACCGCTGAGCAGCAACACCAGGCCGAGGGCAAACAAGCCGGCAGCCATCAAGGGGACATTTCTGCGCATAAGCTGGGCAATCCTCACTGTTTTCCGTTGCTGTTCATGAGTTTGTGGCGTGTTCAGGCTTGGCGACAGGCTCCAGTTACCGATGCCCACTGTCAGTCCCTCCCGGCCGGGTCGCCTCTTCCCAAAGATTGCGCAGGCTGGCCATCAGGAGCGGCGAGTGTCGCTCGGCATGCGAGGCGAAAACGGCGATCACCGTGCCGTAATCGAAATCCACGTACAGGCTGGTGCCATAGGCGCCGATGATCGCTGTTCGGTGGCCGCGATGCCCCGGGTGTGCAAAGCGGTACTGCCAGCCCGTATCCGGACCCAGGGCACGGATTCCGGCTGGTGTTGCGTCGTTGGTGTCCGAAGGGTTGGCGATCGTATCGACAAACCATGCGGGCGCCAGGGCCCGTTGGCCGGGGCGATTGCGTGCATCAAGGAATGCCTGCCCCAGACTGGCAAAATCACCCAGGCTGAGTGCAAGGCCGTCGGCAAGCGGGGTCCCGGTTGTGTCCGTTGCCCAGAAGGCGGTGTTTCGCGCCCGGATGGTCCCCTGCAGTTCACACAGCCATTCGGGGGCAGATTTCTTCCAGGCTTTCTCGGTAGCCCACAGCAGGAGTTCGCCCTCCGGGCCGGTCAGATCCACGCCCGTGTCGCCGGAGGTGCGAGGCCAGGACGTGCGGGCATCCAGCCAGGCGCGCACGCCAGTCCTGCCGCCTGGCGCCCAGCCCGCCTCCTGTTGCCAGCGCGCGATGTCGGTTTCCGACCACTGCAGGCCGGTACGCCCGGCAAGCAGGCGCTGCAAGGACAGTTTGCCCAGCTCACGGACGCCGGAGAGTTCGGGAAGAAGCCGGGTGATTGCCTTTTCCCGGGCAAGCCGCCCTTCGGCGGCGGCCCTGGCCAGTTGGGTCACCAGGATTGGGCGGGTGGCTTCGAGGAGGAGCCGGGGCTGGGCGGGATCGAAGCCCGACCGCCGGTAGTCGAGGGCCAGCTTTCCGCGCCGAAGGATCACAACGCCATCGGCGTCGATCCGGTTTTCAAGCAAAAAGCGGAGGGATTGACGGGTACCGTCGGCCGGGTCGGTGACGAGCAGGCGATCCGGGTCAAGACGCTGGGCCGCTGCGGGTCGGGCCGGCGGTGTGGTCGTCGGGGCAATGCTTACGCCCGGCATGAAGCGAGACGCCTGCCCCAGGCCGAAGCGGATGTTGCCCGGACTTAGCCAGTTGTCGGTTCGCACTGCCCCGCCAGTGGATGTTGCGGGGGGCGTTCCGGTGGAAAGCGTACAGGGCCCGGCGGCCAGAACCGGCGTGGACGCAAGCAATGCAGCAAACAATATGGGATGGGTTTGCACGGAGGCACCCTATGCGTGGGGTCGATAACAGGAGGGTTCGGCGAAGCGTTCTGTGGCTGCCCGGGTCAGGTCGTGGAGGTTGCCTGCAGCCGTCGCCGTTTCCCGCAGCCAGGCTGCGTCGCCATGCTGACTGTGCGCGAGTGTGCGCAGACGTTCCAGTTGGCGCCGGCAGCCCAGATCGTCGGCATCCGCTACAAGCGTATCGAGCAGGTGCAGCAAGGTCTCGCCAAGGGGCTCGGTACGACGGTGAATCGGGTCAGCCAGTTCGGCCTTGAAGCCGAAGCGGCAGGCCTGGAACTTGTTGTAGCGCGCCACCAGCGCCTGCATGGCTGGGACGACCGGAGGCCGTTCCCGCAGCAGGTAGCGGGCCAGGCATTGGGCGAAGGCGGCCAGTTCGATGGCCCGGTCGACAGACAGCGGGGTGTCGCAAACCCGTACTTCCACGGTGCCGTACTCCGGCTTGGGGCGCACATCCCAGTAGAGATCCTTGATGCTCTCGGCCACGCCGCAGGACTGCAGCAAGCCCATGTGATCGACAAAGGCGGCCCAGTCGGCTACGTCGGGAGCCTGTCCGGAGAGCGGAAAAGCCGACACCGCATTGAGCCGGGCGGACTCGAAGGCCGTGTCGGTCGCGTCAATAAAAGGCGACGACGCGGACAGCGCCACGAAGTGAGGTACGTAGCGGTTGAGCGCGTGGGTCAGCCAGATGGCGTCGTCACCGGACGGCACGCCAATATGGATGTGCTGCCCGAAAACGGTGAATTGTTTGCTCAGATAACCGTAGCGTTGATTGAGGAACGCAAAGCGTTCGCCGGGGCAGATCCTGCGCTCGGGCCAGTGGTGGAACGGGTGGGTGCCGCCACCGCAGATGGCGATGTTGTTGCGCTGGCAATGGCTGACCAGCACTTCGCGCAGACCGTCCAGGTCAACAGCAATGGCTGTGACATCCTGGCGTGGCCTGGAGTTCACCTCGATCATGCTCTCGGTGATCTCCAGTTTTATTTCGCCGAAGCGGTCGTCGTACTGCAAACCGGCCAGCAGGTCGGTGGCGGCACGGGTCAGGTCGTAGTCCCGCAGCGAAACCAGTTGCAGTTCCAGCTCGACGCCCAGGGTCAGCGGGCGACTGGAAGTGAAACTCAGTTTGGAAAGATCGCTCATTGTTGTCGTCCTGCAGGAAGGGGCTCCGTCTCACCGGCCTTGTGCAGTGCGTACTTGCACATTTGAGGCCCGGCGAACTCCATCAGCGCAGCGGCCAGCAGCGGCAACAGCAGGGCCTGGCCGCTCACTTCCGGATAGATGGCGGCCAGTTCTGCCGCCATGAAGATCGCTGTTGCCGAGAGCGGCTGGATGCCGATGCCCACCAGGCGGCGCTTGGCAGCGGGCAAATCCTGGCGCCCGGTTGCCATCACCCCGGCAAACTTGGCGAGGCCACGCACGATGATCAGGCCAAGGGCCTGCAGCCCGGTGATCCAGTTCAGGTCTCCCAGTGGCAGCATCGCACCCGTTACCACGAAAAGCACAATGGCCAGAATCCAGTGCCCCTGAGGCAGGCCGGTGTAAGCCAGCACCTTGTCCCGGTCGGCCAGATTGAGAGCCGCCCCCATCAGGAACAGGCAGAGGAACACCGGTACGGCGAGCATCCGCGCCACACCGATGGCCAGCAAGGCTACCGCAACGAGAATGAATACCTGGGCCACCGATCCCTTGGCCTGCCCGGCAGCCACCATCAGGGCCAGGCGCGCGCACAACATGCCGATTCCGACGCCGCCGCAGATCACCCACAGGGGATGGGCCAGGGCGTTGAGCCAGTCGCCGGACTGTTCAGCGTGTACGATGCCGAGCACCACCGCGAAAATGACAAAGGACAGCGCGCAGTTGATCGCCGTGAGTAGCAGCGTGCGCTGGGTGACTTGCCCCTGGGCGTGGTTCTCCTCTGCGGTGAGCAGCACCACTGCCGGGGCCGAAGCCATCGTGATGGCCGCTGTCGCCGCGCTCCAGCCAAGGCTGAGGCCTACGGCAAGATAGGCAAAGGCGAAGATGGTCGCGAAGGCCAGCCCCGATTCCGCAGCGGCACTTCTCAGCAGGGATCGGTTGGCTCGTAGCCATCCCAGGTCGAGATGGCGCCCTGTTTCCAGCAAGAGCAGGCCCAGTGCGGCATCTGCCACCGGTTTGGCCATTGACAGGGTTTCCCGGTCCAGCCAGCCGAGCACGCCAGGTCCCGCAAGGGCACCGGCAAGCACGTAGCCGACGATGCGGGAGAGCCCGATGGTTCGGAACAGCGTTTCGCCTGCCAGCAGACCGCCGACGAGTAACAGGGCGAACAGGGCGAGGGGATCGAGTTGCTCGGGAAAAGGCGGCAGGAAGAAAAACCGGTCCTGCAGGGCCTCCCAAGTCTGGCGGATCAGCATCATCTGGTTAAGGCTCCCCGTGAAGGCCCTGTGCGACGGGCCACGTAGCGTATTGCTTCACCAAAGCCGCGAACAGTTGACTGTTTCCCATCAATACGCCGAGAGCTGCAGTGGAGAGCTTTCGAGATCGTGGATGTGTGGAGGGGTGGAAAAAGACGGGGGCTGACTCCCTCAAAGCAGACCTTATGGGATCTACAGAAAACTCAAAGAAATCGCCCCCCAAAGCTCTCCTGTGCAGGATGGTCACCGGAGCAGATGTACGTTTCAGAGGCTTGCTGAAAACGACTCTTCCGGAAAAGTATTGGTATCAATATAATTTAGACAAATGAATTTAGCAAACATGACTCTGGCTGGGCCAGCCCAGCACACATCCAGCGATGCGATGGCGCTCATCGTCCTGAAACAATTTCGCCTGATTTACGGTTCGGTAAGGCAGCATTTCCGGGAGGTGGAGCACAACTGCGGCGTTTCCGGCTCACAACTGTGGCTGCTCCATGAAATTGCCCGCACGCCAGGGGTTGGCGTGTCGGAACTGGCAAACCGTCTGTCGATCCATCAGTCGACCTGCAGCCAGTTGGTCGACAAGCTCGAGACACGCGGCCTGGTGACCAAGCAACGCAAGGCCGAAGACCAGCGGCGGGTTGGCCTTCAACTAACAGACAGTGCCGCAGTGGTACTGGGCGCTGCACCCGGGCCGGTGGAGGGCGTTCTGCCGGAGGCTTTGCAGGGCTTGACCGACGAAACGCTGGAACAGCTGCACGCAAGTCTGGCTCAGGTCATCGCCCAACTGACAAGCCGCGATGAGCGAAGCGCCGAAAGGCCCTTGGCAGATCTTTGAGCACCTGGGCTAATGGCCCGGAAAGGAGTCTGTATGGTCAGGAGCAAGCCCCTGAGGATAGGGCTGTCTGCACGCCTTTTTCATCCTCGTGACGGCGCGACAGGCATCGAATCCAAGACGCTCCAAGTGCTCGAGCAATCCATTGCCCAGTGGATCATGTCGCGGGATGTACTGGTCCTGATGGTGCCGTCCATCCTCAAGGATGGCCCTATTCACCGCAGCAACATCCGCCTTCGCGACTACGCGGAGTATCTCGATGGACTGGTGCTGCAAGGTGGCGCGGATGTCAGTCCCGAAGCCTACGGAGAGACTCCGCTGCAGGAGGCTTGGGCCGGCGACCGGGTCCGCGACGCCTACGAGATGGAGTTGCTCCACGAATTCGTGGAGGCAGGGAAGCCCGTGCTCGGTATTTGCAGAGGCATGCAACTTATCAACGTCGCTTTTGGCGGATCACTCTACCAGGACATTCCCAGCCAGTTTGAGGGTGCTGTCCGGCACCAGGACGAGGCCTACGATCTGCACAGTCACGAGGTGTGTTTTGCCGAAAACGGGCAGTTTGCGAAGTGGTTCAGCACGAGGGGCGGCGGGCAGGTCATTTCGATTCATCACCAATGTGTCCGCAGCCTGGGGAAAAACCTCGTGGTTGAAGCCACGTCTGCCGAGGATGGCTTGATCGAAGCGATACGCTATACAGGGCGTGGCTTTGTCATCGGCGTGCAGTGGCACCCGGAGTTCCATACCCCGGGGCACGACACGCTCCTCGATTGTGCGCCCCTGCTTGAGGCGTTCTACCAGGCCGTGCGGAGCAGTCGATAGGGATGGCGGCCGTGCGCCTGTGTGATGCCTTGTTCGATCTCAATGTCCGCTGCGAGCCTTCTTGCGGTACAGCATGATCGGCGCGCAGCGGTTTTCGTCGTGGTAGATGCCTACGCAGTCGAGGCACTGGAAACACTGGTCGTAGCGGATGGCGCCGGATTTTTCGATGGCGTCATAGGTGCAGCGGTGGCGGCAGGTCTGGCAGGGCTGACCGCATTCCTGGCGGCGCGGTAGCCAGTCGAGGAGGCGCAGCTTGCCGCCGAGGGTCATGGCGGCACCCAGCGGGCACAGGTAGCGGCAGAAGAATTTGTAATACAGCCCGCCGAGCACCAGCAGGGCCAGCGCGTAGGCGACGAAGGGCCCGCTGCGGTCGAAGCCGACGGTGATGGCGGTCTTGAAGGGTTCGATCTCCACGCCCTTTTCGGCGAGTTGTGGGGCGAAAGCGGCGGCTGCGACGAGGGCGGCGAGGATGGCGTAGCGGCCCCGGTCGAGGATGGTGGCGAGGCGGGCGGGCAGGCGCCGCTCGGGCAGTTTCAGGGCGCGGGCCAGCAGGGCGGCGAATTCCTGCAGCGCCCCGAAGGGGCACAGCCAGCCGCAGAAGGTGCCGCGGCCCCACACCACGAAGCTCACCAGCGTGAAGGCGATGAGCAGCAGGCTCACCGGGTCGTACAGGAAGCTCTTGAGGCCGGCCCCGGCGGCAAGCGATTTGACCGCGCCGGTGATCTGCACGATGGACAACTGCCCCTGGGCATACCAGCCGATGTAGCCGAGGGTGAAGGCCAGGAAGCCGAGGCGGAATATTTTCAGGCGGCGTGCCGAGACCGAAATCCAGCGCGGCCGGGCGAGGACCAGGGACAGCAGCGCCAGGGCGGCGCCGATGATGGTCAGTTCCGGCGTGCGGTCTTGCCAGGCCAGCAGCCAGTCGGGCAGCGGGGCCGGCGGGCGGCTGAACAGGGCTTCCGGCGCCTGATAATCGAGCACCACGTTGCGCTGGGTGATGACCGGCAGCATCGAGCCCTTGGCGCGGGTGATGGTCAGCTCGAAGCGCACCGGGCTGGCCGGGTCGATGCCCGACATGGGCGGCACGCGCAGCACCAGCGCGGCGTTGAGCGGCGGGGCGCCGGCGGGCGGGCGCGGCGATAGATCGAGGTCGCGCAGTTCCACCGGGCCGCCGGCCTGGCTGAAGGCGAGGCGGGCCGGGACGGTGCCGCGGGTGAAGCTCTCGTCGATGAAGGCGTCGCGCCCGGCGCTGGCCACCCACCAGGCGTGCTGGCCGCGCTCGAGGCGGCGCAGCAGGTCGGCATGGCCGGTGTCGCCAAGAATCGCCCGGCCGATGGTCGGGGCGTTGAGGTAGGCGACGTAGAGATCGGTGAAGGTGTCGGCAGGCTTGGCGATGGCCTCGGTGTCCACGTCGGCGCCGTCGGTGCCGGCGAACAGCTTTTCCACGTCGGCATTGCTGAGGTGCAGTTTGCGGATGGCACCCGAATCCAGCAGTTCGGCAAAGCTGCGCGGGTCGAACACGTTGGGGCGGACTTCGGCCAGCGGCCCCTTGTCGGCCGGCGCGGCAAAGCCCAGGCGCGCCCGGGCCACGGCGAGGGCCGAGCTAAGCACGGTCTGATTGACGATGCGTACCGAGGCGGTGGCCTTGCTGACGCCATCGAGCACCACGCGGTTGCTGCCGGCACCGCTGCGGTTGTTGCCGTACAGGCTGGAGACGGTGATTTCCTGCTTGAGGCTCTTGTTCTTGTACTGGGCCAGAAAGTCGCGCAGTGGCCCTTCGCCCAGGCCGGACAGAAACACCGGCTCGTGCTGGCGGATCAGTTCCACGTCCATGAAATTGCCCTTGCGGTCGATGCTGACCAGCAGGTTCAGGGGCGTGCCCTCGAAGCCCGGGATGGGGGCGAGGTCGATGGATTCGAAGGCGTAGGCAACCGGGCCCGCTTCGGGTTCCAGTTCGCTGGTGATGGGCCAGGCGGGAATGTCGCGGAGCTTGTCGCCGACATGCAGCGGGGGCTGGAAGCGCCGGGCGAGGTCGGCGTGGGCAAGGTCGCCGGCGCCGGCCGGGGCGCACAGGCCCAAGCTGGCGAGCAGGAGCGTGCCGCCCGCGAGGACGCGGCGGAGGAGTGTGCGCGCGATCCTCATGGGTGACTGCTCCGGCTTACTTGGCTTCGAGCTGCTTCTTGAGCGCGTCGAGACCGCTGGTGTAGATGCCGCTGATGGCCTTCTTCGCGCCGGCGTCGTCGGCACCGTCGGCGGGTTTTTCGTCCTTGCGGCGGAAGGTGGACGACCATTCCACATGGCTGCCGCCCTTGCCGGCCTTCACGCTCAGCTTCGACACATAGTCGCTCACCGGCAGCGGAGATTCGACGATGCGGTAGGTGAGGCTGCGCGTGCTGTCGCGGTGGCTGACGAGTTCTTCGATGATCTTGGCGCCGTCCTTGATGGTGACGGTGCGCACGGCGCCCTTCTTGTTGTTGCTGCCCTTGTCGAGCGCGGTGCTGGCGACGGCCGGGTGCCAGCCCAGGTTGTCGAAGTTGCGGATGGCTTCCCACACCTTGGCCGGGGGCGCGGCGATGTCGATCTGTTCCTTCACTTTCAGTTCGGGGCGGGCGGCGAGCACCGGCGCGGAGACGGCGAGGGCCAGGGTGGCGATGAGCAGGGCGGATTTCTTGTTCATGAAGGTCTCGCTGGTTGGGGGAAGGAAACTGTGGGTCGGACTTCAGTCCGACTGCCGCTGGTGGAATCCGTGATGTCGGACTGAAGTCCGACCCACAAAAAAACTTAGACTTCGATCAAACCGGAGCGCACCGCAGCCATGGCCAGTTCGGCCATGTTCTGCAAGCCGAGCTTTTGCTTGATGTGATAGAGGTGGGTACCGACCGTGTTGGGGCTGAGGTGGAAGTCGCTGGCCACTTCGGCCACCGAGCGGCCTTGGGCGAGCTGCAGGAAGACGTTGAACTCCTTGTCGGTGAGCGCTTCGGCCGGGTGTTCGGGGCGGTCGGCGCGGCGCAGGGCGGCGGCGATTTCCGGGTCGATGTAACGCTGGCCGGACGCCACCAGGCCTACCGCGCGGAGCAGTTCGTCTGGCGCGCTGCGCTTGCACAGGTAGCCGGCGGCGCCAGCCTTGAGGGCCCGTTCGGCGGTGATGGCGTCGGCATGGGCCGAGGCGATCAGGATCTTCGCTGCCGGCTTTCTGGTCAGGATGCGTTCCAGCGCGGCGAGGCCGCCGCAGCCGGGCATCGACAGGTCCATCACCAGCACGTCCGGGTCGAGTTCGTGCATGCACAACTGGGCGGCTTCGCCGCTGTCGGCTTCGGCCAGCACGCGGGCACCGACGCCTTCGAGCAGCAGGCGGAAACCCATGCGCACGATGGCGTGATCGTCGGCAAGAATGAGGGTCAGATTGTCGAGGCGGGTGCTCATGATTCGACGGTCTCCGGTGTGGGTTCGATGGATGTGACGGCAAGTGGCAGGCGCGCACGGATGCGGGTGCCGCCGCCGGCCGGACTGCTGATGTCCAGATGGCCCTTGAGTTCGGCGACCCGTTCGCGCATCCCGGCCAGGCCGAAGCCGGACTGGCCGGGGGCCGGCATGATGCCGCGGCCGTTGTCGCTGATTTCGACGGTGAGGCAGTTGCCATCGCGCAGCAAACGGATGCGTGCCTTGCTGGCGAGGGCATGGCGGACGATGTTGGTGCACGATTCCTGCACCACGCGCAGGGCGGTGAGGGTGACCTCGTCCGGCAGGGGGCTGGGGCCGGCGAAGAGTTCGGTGGCCAGTTCGATGTCGTTGTGGCGCTGGCTCCAGGCGCTCAGGTAGGTGCGTACCGCATCGTCGAGGGTTTCCTGGGGGCCGCTGCGCGGCGGGCGCAGGCGGGTGAGCAGGGCGCGCACGTCGCCCTGCATGCGCGAGGCTACGTCGCGGATGACTTCGGCGCTCTGGCGAATGTCGGGGGTGTGTTCGGTGCGCTGGACGATGGCGCCGGCCAGCGCCGCCACGGCGGTGATGCTCTGGCCGAGCTCGTCGTGCAGGTCGCGGGCGATGGCCGTGCGGTCGGCTTCGAGGCGTTCGGTGACGGCGCGGGCCACGGCCTGTTCGTGGCTGAGGCGGACGTTTTCGGCCACCGCCTGGTCGAGGCGCAGGGCCATGCTGTTGAAGGCTTCGGCCAGGTGGGCCAGTTCCGGCGGGCCGTCGACCGGCAGGCGGGTGTCGAAGTTGCCCTGGCCGGTGCGATCAAGGGCGGCCATCACGGTGCCAAGAGGCTTCAGGGCCCGGTCGATGGCGAGCCAGCAGCCGGCAAACAGGCCGACCAGGGCCAGCAGGGCGCGGCCCGCGGCGGCGGCAAGGTCGTCCCACAGATCGATGAGGGCGCGGGAGGCGTCGGGCTGGAGATGGAGGGTCAGGTTGCCGGCGTAAAGGGTGAGGGGTGGCATGTCCGGACCGAGCCAGTGGGCGAACCATGCCGGGGCGTCGCGTCCGGGCTTGTAAGGCGACGGCGGTGAGCGGTAGCGCAGCGCACCGCTGGCGTCGCGGGCTTCGAGCTGATGGGCGCGGATGCGTCCGACGGCGTTGAGGTGAGCCAGCAGGCGGCTTTCGGTCCACGCCGGATCGCCGGTCGCGGTGCCCTGAGCCGAGACGCTCAGCCACTGGGCTGCCACCCGGTGGGCGGCGGTGACTTCCTCGGTAATGGCGGTGCGGGCGTCGCGCACCCACAGGGCGGCCCCGGTGAGTACGAAGGCGGTGGCGAGAGCGGTGAGGACCAGGCTGACCCGCAGGCGCAGGGACAGGCTGCTCGCCAGTGCTTGCTTGTGGTCGGCGTCGTTCATCCCGGTTTGCGTGGCGAGGGCGCCGGCTGTGCTGCTCATGTCGGCTTCTCCAGCTTGTAGTGCACCGGCACGATGATCTGGATTTCGCGGTTTTGCAGGGTTTCCGGCGGGCGTGGCAGCGGGCCGGCGTTGGTGACCAGTTGCACCGCGTTCTGGTCGAGCACTTCGAAGCCGCTGGAATGCACGACCTGGGTGGCGACGATGTTGCCCTTGCGGGCGATGGTGATGCGCAACTGCACTTCGCCTTCCCAGCCGCGCATGGCGGCGATGCGCGGATATTGCTGCTGGCGGGCGAGGGCGCTGGAGAGGCTGCGCCCGTAGCGTTCGAGCAGTGCCGGATCAAGGGGCTCGTCGGTGTGCGCCGGGGCTGCCGGCGTCGGCTCGGCGCGGACGATGGCGGTGACGGGGGCCGCTGTCGGTGTGACCGGCACTGCTTCCACCGGCGG
The DNA here is from genome assembly GCF_008107625.1 of Zoogloea oleivorans. GTDB lineage: Bacteria > Pseudomonadota > Gammaproteobacteria > Burkholderiales > Rhodocyclaceae > Zoogloea > Zoogloea oleivorans. The sequence continues at coordinate 132,812 of NZ_SDKK01000006.1, read as the reverse complement.
CGGAGCGACTTTGGCGATGGCTGCGGTGGGCGCCGGCGGGATGGGTTCGGCACGGATGACCGGTGCGGCGGGAGCCGCCGGGCGGGTCAGGATGGGGGCGGGCCTGGGGGCTTCAGTGACGATCCGGCGAGCTGGCGCCGGAGGCTGCACCGGGCTCGCTTCGACGGCGACCGGCGGCGGGCTGGCTGCGGGAAGCGGGGTTGCGGTGTGCAGCACAACCTGCAGCGGCTTCAGGATTTCTTCGCGGTTGTCGGGAAGCGCGCCGTGCTGCCACAGCAGGGCCAGCACATGCAGGCCGACGGAAGCCCCGATGGCCAGCTTGAGCGGGCGGGGCAGGGCTTCGGGTCTGCCGGGCAGGGGCAGCAGCATTGCGTTCATTGAGCGGGTCTCCCGCTGTGTGACAGGGCTTTCAACTCGTAGGCCGGGAAGAGCTGGCCGACCGAGCGCCGGTACTCTGCTTCGACCACGGCCAGACGGCGGAATTCGGCCGGCAGGTCGAGGGCCAGGGCTTCGGTCATGTCGAGGCCGTCTTCGGCGGCCTGGCGCAGGGCCTTGTCGAGCCATGTGAGCCAGGCGCGGGTCTGGCGAATCGGACCGGCATCGAGGCTGACGGGGCCATGGCCGGGCACCAGCACCTTGAAGCCGAGGGTGTCGAGCTGGTCCAGCGAGGCCTGCCAGGCGGGGATGTTGGCGTGGGGTGTGGTCGGGGCGCGGTCGTGGAAGACCAGGTCGCCGGCAAACAGTACGCCGGTGCTGCGGTCGAAGATGGCCAGATCGGCGCCGGTGTGGCCCTTGAGGGCGATCAGTTCGAGCGTGTGGCCGCCCAGTTCCAGGGGGCCGGGGGTAAGGGGTTTGGTCGGGGCGAGCACTTCGGTGCCGGCCATCCAGTCGCCGGCGAGGCGGTACATGTTTTCGTTGAAGCCGCCCCCTTCGCTGTGGATGCCGTGGATGGTTTCGGGCAGGGCGGCGAGGGTATCCGGTGCAAAGGCCTGGTTGCCGAGGAAGTGGTCGGGGTGGTGGTGGGTGTTGAGCACCATCACCACCGGCTTGTCGGTGATGCGGGCGATGGCACGGCGCAGTTGCTCGCCGTAGGCGCGGGACGGGCCGCTGTCGATCACCAGCACGCCGGCCGGGGTGACGATGAAGCCGGTGTTGACGATGTTGCCGCCGTTTTTAAAGCTGAAGTCCTCGTTCAGCCCGGTCAGCACCCAGGTGTCGGCGGCGACGCGTACCGGACGAAGGTCGTAGTTCATGTCGGCGGCGGCGAGCAGCAGTGCCCAGCCGAGGGTGAACAGGGCAACAAGGCTGCGGGCGGATCGGCTCATGGCGCTCACTTTTCAATCGTTGCCGAGATGGCGTTGCCGTTGTTGTCGCGGCCGCTCACCTGGTAGCCGGTGGAGGCGCGGGCGGCGGGAATGTCCACGGTGAACACGGGGTTCTCGGAAAGCGGCTCGAAGCCTTCGATGTGCATCAGCGCCTTGCCCTGTGCGTCGGCGACATCGAGCGCCTGGATATAGAAGGCTGGAATGCCGGCGGCCAGGCCGGTGTCTTCGGGGTGGATGATGCGCAGGCGGATGCGTTCGCCGCCTTCCTTGCGCTCCCAGACGCGGCTGCTCACTTCGCCCAGGCGCTTCTGCCATTCGGGCGAGGCGCTGCCGGCGGAGGGCAGGGTGCAGCCGCCGCCGGTGGTATTCACCCAGGTGCCACCCACGTGCCAGGTGCCGTCGGCGGTGCGGGCCGCGGCGCGTACCGGGGACGATTGCTGCAGCTTGATGCGAAAGCCCAGGCCGGGGTGGGCGCCGGTGGGGCCGAAGCGGACGATGCGGGCGATGGGGTTGAGATCGGCGAAGACCAGCACTTCGGTCACCCCGGGCAGCGCCGCGGCGTCCACGCTGACCGGGACATTCATGGGGTTCTCGGCGGTCAGCGGCGCGCTGACCTTGACCCGCTCGTCGAAGATCACCCTGGCGGTAGCCGGAAAGAGATCCTTGCGCATGTAGCTCCAGTTATGGGAGCCAAGCGGGTCGTTCTGGGCATCGCCCTTCGGTGCGGCAAGGGCAAGGCTGCAGGCCAGCATCAGCGATGCGGCCGCGAGGGCGTGGGGCTTGATCATTCTGTCTCCTGACGGCGGCCTGCTCGATGGCGGCCAGCTCTGTGGTGCAACAGATGCTGCAAGAGCTGTGCCATGAGAATCCAGGCCCTGCCAGCTACCCTGACGGCCTCTGCCGGACGGCTTACAGGCCTTGTGGGCGCGCCTGCGGCCTCGCCGGAGTCCCGCTCTGCACCATGTCCTGCTTCGGATTGTTGCAACTTGGAGCAGTTGATGAGGAATGAAGCATCTGTCTCGCCGGCGCCGTGTCGCGATACACCTGTTGCACCCCCGGCGCTTTTTTTCACAAGGTCCAAGGTCCCGTTTTTTATCGGGAATTTTTCCCGGCTTGTAATTTTTGGTGTGATTGCCGGTGCCGGTGGCACAGCTCTTGCGGATCAGAGGTGCAGCATGGTTCGGTAGGGTCGGGAGGTGGCCGCCCGGATCGTGCTTCAGCACCTTCTATAAGGAGACATTCAATGATCCAAAGGAGCAAAAAAATGAAAAAGCCGTTCGCGATGACCATGATTGCCGCTGCGCTGATGGTCGCGGGCTCTGTCCAGGCGAAAGAAGTAACCGACGCCGACATTGCCAATGACGCCAAGACCACCGGCGATGTGGTCCATTTCGGCCTCGGCCAGCAAGGTCAGCGCTTCAGCACACTCGACAAGGTCAACGTCAAGACCGTCAAGAACCTGGTCCCGGTGTGGTCCTTCTCCTTCGGTGGCGAGAAGCAGCGCGGCCAGGAATCCCAGCCCGTCATTTTCGACGGCAAGATGTACGTGACCGCCTCCTACAGCCGCATCTTTGCGCTCGACGCCAAGACCGGCAAGAAGCTCTGGAAGTACGAGCACCGCTTGCCCGAAGGCATCATGCCTTGCTGTGACGTGGTTAACCGCGGCGCGGCACTGTACGGCGATCTGGTTATCTTCGCGACCCTCGACGCCCAGCTCGTGGCCCTGAACAAGGACACCGGCAAGGTCGTGTGGAAGGAAAAGATCGACGACTACGCCGCCGGCTACTCCGCTTCTGCCGCTCCGCTGATCGTCAAGGGCCTGATCATCACCGGCGTGTCCGGTGGCGAGTTCGGCGTGCAGGGCCGCATGGAAGCCCGCGATGCCAAGACCGGCAAGATGGTGTGGATGCGCCCGACCGTCGAAGGCAACATGGGCTACAAGTGGGTGAACGGCGAGAAGGTCGAAAACGGCATCTCCGGCACCACCAACGCCACCTGGACCGGCGACCTGTGGAAGACCGGCGGCGCAGCCACCTGGAACGGCGCCACCTACGATCCGGAAACCAACCTGGTCTTTGCCGGCACCGGCAACCCGGCCCCGTGGAACAGCCACCTGCGCCCCGGCGACAACCTGTTCTCGTCCGCCACCGTGGCCATCGACCCGGATACCGGCAAGATCGTCTGGCACTACCAGACCACCCCGCACGACGGCTGGGACTTCGACGGCGTGAACGAGTTCGTGTCCTTCGACTACAAGGACCCGAAGACCGGCAAGGTCATCAAGGCGGGCGGCAAGGCTGACCGCAACGGCTTCTTCTTCGTCATCGACCGTACCAACGGCAAGCTGATCAACGCTTTCCCGTTTGTGAACGACATCACTTGGGCCAAGGGCTTCGACCTGAACACCGGTCGTCCGATCTACACCGAAGGTGGCCGTCCGGGTAACCCGGCTGCCGCTGGCGAAGATGGCAAGAAGGGCAAGACCGTGTTCTCGGCACCGTCCTTCCTGGGCGGCAAGAACCAGATGCAGATGGCCTACAACCCGCAGACCGGCCTGTTCTACGTGCCGGCCAACGAATGGGGCATGGACATCTGGAACGAGCCCGTCTCCTACAAGCGCGGTGCGGCCTACCTGGGCGCCGGCTTCACCATCAAGGCCCTGCACGACGACTACATTGGCTCCCTGCGCGCCGTGGATCCGAATGCCGGCAAGATCGTCTGGGAAAACAAGAACTACGCTCCCCTGTGGGGCGGTGTCCTGACCACCGCTGGCAACCTGACCTTCTACGGTACCCCCGAAGGCTACCTGAAGGCCCTGGACGCCAAGACCGGCAAGGAAGTCTGGTCCTTCCAGACCGGCTCCGGCGTGGTCGCTCCCCCGGTTACCTGGATGGAAGGCGGCGAGCAGTACGTGGCCGTGGTTTCCGGCTGGGGCGGCGCTGTTCCCCTGTGGGGCGGCGACGTGGCCCGTCGCGTGAACTTCCTGGAGCAGGGCGGTTCCGTGTGGGTGTTCAAGCTGCACACCGGCAAGTAATTTCCGCTGGATGTAAAACGGCCCGGTCGAGCAATCGACCGGGCCGTTTTTTTATGTGGCACCTGTCAGACGAAACCCTTCAGGTGCGTCCTGATATCGACGTACTTCTTCGCGAATTCGATGCCCACCTTGCCGATGTCGTCCATGTGCTCGATGGCGTCGAGGCGTTGCACATCGGCGGCCTTGATGGTGCCGAGGCCCAGGTCGTCGAGGCCCTTCTGGCTGACGTCCGGGTCGTAGCGCACGTAGGCGAACTGCTTGGTACCGGAAGAGCTGCCTGCGCCGATCATGTTGCCGAACTCCCGGTCGATGTCCCCACCGAAGCGGCATTCCCCGACTACCCGGCAGGCCATGTCCCAGCCGGCGCTGGCCGCGTTCATCAGCGCGCCGGGCAGGTTCTTGGCATTGTCCACCAGCCACATGTCCTCGGGCTTCAGGTCGGGGCGGGCATTGGCCGCACTGCCCGTACCCACCGAAACGATCAGCAACTGGTCGGTGCCAGTCGTCCAGTTCATCTTGTAGGGCGCTGCGGTGGCCATCTGGAAAGCCAGGAAGGCGGCGTTGTTGTAGGTGGTGACACCGCCGTCCACGAAGACAAAGGTATAGGCGTGTTCGTCATCCTCTTCACCGAAGCGCACCACCTCCGGCGGAAAGTAGGTGGGGGCCGCGGTGCTGGCGCGCACCAGTTGCCACAGGGGCAAGTCGAGGTTGCAGTCCTGGCGATCGCGCTGGTTGTAGTGGGCGAAGGGATTGTTGCTGACCGGCCAGGGTGAATCGGTGGTGGCATTGCGCATCACCATCATCAGTACCGACCGCAGCCCGGGGCTGCCGAGGGTGGTGTCCTTGCCCAGCGCGGTGCTGAAGGCCGTCTGCAGCTTCCGGGCCAGCGGCTCCTTGTTGTAGGCATAGTGCAGGCGCTTGAAGAGCGAGGCCTTGTCGAACATCTGCTTGCCGCTGTCCTTGTAGAAGGTGCGGATCTGCGCCGTGCTCATTCCGGCCGCAATGCACGCGGCAATGATCGCCCCGGTGCTGGTGCCGCAGACAAAGTCGAAGTAGTCGCACAGAAGCAGGTCCGGCTTGCCCGTTGCGCTGCGCAGGTCGGCCTCCAGCCTGGCGAGGATCTCGACACTCAGCAGGCCGAGAATGCCGCCGCCGTCGCAAGAGAGAATCTTCTTGGGGCCGGGGGCGGTGATGCGGTTTTCAAGCGGGGTGGGCATGGCAGCTCCTTTCAGGGCATGGGGGGCAAGCGTTACTTCCTCGGGCTTAAGCGCGCATCACCACATCTTCCGGGTATCCAGCCAGGTCACCTGCCCGGTGCGCTTCTTCACTTCCTTCATCATGTGCTCGGTTCCGCCTGGTCCGTCGCCGCCGCCACCGTTCCACAGGCAAAGGAAGCGGGTGCGGGCGATGCCTTTGGCGAGGGTGCTGTAGAGGAGCCACAGGTTGCAGCGCTCGAAGGGGTTCATCTCCTTGCCTTCGCTGTCTTTCGGCAGGGGCCCAAGCACTTCGGGCATGACGCGTGGGGGCTGGCACAGGGGGTTGTCGCGCAGCGTGTAGTAGCGCTTGCGCCAGACCTCGCCGCCGTCGGCGGGAAGGATGGATTGTTCGATGAAGTCGGGCTCGGGCAGGGGCAGCAGGAGCTGCACCTTGATGTTGCGCGCGATGCAGGCTTCGGCGAAGAGAAGATCGCCACCGGAAGCGCCCTGGGTGAGCGCCAGGTCCTTGTCGCTGGCGCCCAGATCGGCGAGGGCCTTGTCGATGGCGGCGGCGGCGATGGCTTCCTTGTCGGCGGGGAAGCGGGCTTCCTTGCGGCCGGGGGTGTCGATCATGTGCCCGGAAAAGAGGAAGACCTTTTCCGGTTGCCATTCCTGTTCCGGGGGCTGGAGGCGGGCGAGGGCCCGCTCGAAGGTGGCGATGCCGGCGGCAACCGTGTCGGGGGCAAAGCCGATGGCCGCGAGCAGCCGCAGTTGCGAGAGGGTTGAGTCGAGGGCGAACCAGTCCTTGTCGGCGCAGGCAATGGCGGCTTTGTAGGCGCTGCCGACGGCGAGCGGATCGCCCTGCAAAATGCTCAGATCGCCAAGCGTGGCCTTGGCCCAGAAGAGTTCACTCTCGTCCTGCTGGCAAGCGGCGGCCCAGGCGATGCCGCCGGCCATGCTGGCGGCTTCGGCGTCAAAGCGCGGCTTGCCGGTGAGGTCGCGGTAAAGGTGCATCAGGGTGACGGCGTTGATGCCCGAGTAGTAGTGGCCGGGGGCGTGGCGGTAGGCGGTGGCATAGCTGTCGATGGCCATCAGGAGCAGGGCGTCCTCGTAGCCGGCGTCGTCGCGCTTTTGTTCTGCGCTGCTGTCCTTGCGATTCCAGGCTTCGACCCAGGTGTCCTTGTCGAGGCGGCCGAGGAGAGACCAGGTTTCGACGTCGGAAGGGTGTTCGGCGAGGATCTTCTTGTAGATGGCGCGGGCATCGTCCAGGCGCCCGAGGCGCTGCAGGCACACGCCGTGCTGGCGCGCCGCATCGACGTTGGCCGGGTCGAAGGCGCAGGCGAGTTCAAGCTGTTCGAGGGCGAAGTTGAAGTGCCGGCCCTTGAGCAGGGCCTTGCCGGCCTTGAGGCGGGCTTCGACGCGCAGGGCGGTGACCGGCGCTTCATCGGCCAGAACAAGAATGTCTTCCGGATGGCCGGCCTTGCGGGCGCGTTCGATGAGGGCGGCCCAGTCATCGTAGTTGGCCCAGAACTCCCGCGCCTTGCCGATACGCAGGGTTTTCCAGTCCGGCTCGACGAGGTTGGGCAGCAGCGAATACACCGGGCTTATCGGGTTGCCATGCCACTCGGCGAGGGTGGCGCGGGTCATCTCGGCAATTTTCCGGATGTCGGTTTCCAGCCGCGCCGGGTCCGGGGCGCCGTTGCTGAGCGCGTAGGTGTATTTGCGGTTGGTGTAAATGTCGAAGGGCTTGCTGGCCCGCGGCCCGTTCACCAGGACCACACCACGGCTGCGCAGGGCATGGCGTACGCCCAGTTCGTACCACACGTTGGGATTGTCGGCGGTCAGGTCCACCAGCACCAGGTCGGCCATCAGCAGTTCCTGGAACATGTCGACAAGGATGTCGCCGGCGCCTTTTTCCTCGTCGGCCCGGATGATATCGAGACCGGCCAGTTCGAGGGCGGGCTTGATCAGGCTGCTGTAGATCAGGTCAAAATCGGTCGGTTTGCCGTAGGTATCCGGCTTGGTGCCGAAGGGCATGGCGACGAAGGCATGGAGTTTCACTGCGGGCTCCCGGGAACGACAACAGACTTATTTAAATGGATTGATCCATCTTAGTTGCCCCACCGACCGGCTGCCAGACTGTCGTTCCGCAGGGGGAGGGCACCACGATGAACGACGCACAGAGGCCGGCATTGCGCCGGATGTTCATGTTGATTAATCCCCACCTTGGGCCCACCCGAGTCGACATCTGCCGCCTCTGCTAAGGGATCCGGTGGTGCGTATGTCGAACAGGATGCGATCGCTTCCCCCGTCCGGTTTGGGTCGCATGGTGGGGGCTGTGTGTGCGATGGCTTCGCCAATGGCGTGTGGGTGCGTCACATTGCCAATCTGGTCGGTCAACTTGGCAATGTGACACACCAGATTGATGATCTGGCAGACCATGTTGTCAAGTTGACAGGTCCGATTGGCAATCTGGTTCGTCACATTGCTTCTTTGGTGCGTCCGATTGGCAATTGGACAGGGCAAATTGCCAAGTTGATGGGGCGTGATGGCAATGATGGTTATGCCTGAACGGGAGTGTCAGAAACTTTGTGTTCGAGGCGGTTTTGGGGATTCTTGCCCCGGAAAGAAAAACCGGCCTGGTGGCCGGCCATTAAAATGGATACTTGACGAAGAAGTCCTTGGAAAAGCTTAGGCAATACTCTGGTTGCCGCTTACCGCGCGGTGGTGCGCAATCGACGCAAGGCAGTCAGGCCGATGATCAGTAGTGCAATGCTGCTAGGTTCCGGCACTGCAGTCACGACGATATCTTCAGACAAACCAAATACAGAGACGCCAGGAAAGTCGATGGCTGGATCAAACCCAGATCCAATAGTGACGAAGATACTCGACCAAGACGCGGGGTCGCCAAGTCCTGTCAGCTTGAGCGCATCATCTGGAGAAACGATTTCGCCGAATACCAAGCTGCCGACACTGGCTGGCGTAAAAGGCAGGTCTATGATCAAAACATCCAGGGCACTGATAGGAAACTCTTGTATCGACCCGGGGAGGGGGTCGGGTGACACTGTGAGGCCGCCATGCTTGGCGCAGCCTTTGAAATCGAAATCAGGGCCATTCGCCCCTGTAAAGGAAATTACGGTTCCATCGTTGCATTTTATGCCTCAGTTGTCGGTGAGCTCTCCGGTGCGCCAATTCCTGAATCTGGTGGCTTCCCACGCTAAGGCAGGGCTCGCGGTCAGCGCGACAACTGCGGACACCAAGGTGAGTACGACGAAAGTCCGCATGGTTTTCATCAGTCTGGCCCAGCTTGTCGTAAACATGATCTCTTCTCCTTTGCGTCGGTAATGCCCTAACAAGGGCCCGGGCTTGGCTTGATGTTTGGCTTGCCCTAGGTAGCGGGGATCATGATGACGATAGCCATTGCCAAAAATATAGGCATCGATCTGGCTGTCTGCAAGTTTGATTAGAGAGAGGCAGTCTCTGTCTGTCGGATCCGTCGCGTGCGTGCAGAGGTCAGGAAGGGAGCACAGGAAAGAAAAACCGGCCTGCCGGCCGGTCATTGGAAACGGTGGTACTTGACGGGGAAGTGCTTGGAAAGGGCTAGGTATCGCTGTGCCGCGCCTGTCTCCCGAAAGCTAGCGACGCGGCAAGCAGCAGGAACGTGGTGACCGGAAGAATGAATATAGAGACGGTGCTAGGTGGCGCGCCGACAAAAGCTGTTGTTGTGGGCAAGACCGAAGCAAGAAGTGCAAAAGGAATCATGATTGCGTCGCCGGGACCATTGGTCCTTACAAGCATGTAGAGGCCGAGCGCGTTAATCAGATGTACACCGGCCATAGCTGCAACAAGTATTGCTAAAAATTTCGGCAGCCGTCCCTGGCGTGCATGTGCCAAGCCTGCTGCAGCGCAACTTGCGCCCACAAGAGCAAGCATGCTCACTGGGCGAGATTGTCCCATGTGGTCGATCCATTGATAGCCACCAATCCACTTGGCAATGATGGTTATGCCTGAAAGCCAGCCTGCGGCAACTATGAGCCAGAAGGGAAGTAGTAAGAAGCGCATATTCCGATGCCTAACGTTTTAATTCACCGAACTGCGCGCTTTTTGGCGCAGGTCCGCGTGGATGATGGGTTGTGGCCTCTTGGTATTTGTCATATGGACTGAGCCGTGCAACCAGCAAGAAAGGCAAGGATGATGGGTGTCGCCAATAGTCTATGAGTCATGAGTGTTTCTTTAGGGTTTATGTGTTTTAGATTAAACGCTATATCCTATTTCATGACAAGTGGCACCCTCTGGCATGGGCAGGCTGGAGGTGGAGGCGTTTCTGGAGGCGTGGCGATGGAGCGCAACGTTAGCAGGCCGATGCAAA